>JAJZZQ010000043.1 GCA_021797525.1 Thermoplasmata archaeon
TCTTCGGAATTGAATAACTCAGATAAAGCCAGTATCTGGGACCACCCTCTGACATGATGCTGAATTCCATGAAAAAATAAATCTTTTATGGTCTAAATGGAAATAAAATATTGAAAGATTTCAGAAAGTAAAAGTGTAAATTGTATAAAACTTGATTAATTAAGCAACATTTTCTATGAGGAGTACGGCTATTGGGATTTGCTCATGAATTATTGTCCAGTTTCTAAAAACAAGACTATTGCAATCATAAGTCAAGAACAGCTTTTGATAAATTATGGCTAAACATCTTATATGTAACTCCAACAGGGAAAAATTGCGGAGATATCCATTTAAACATGGAAGAGATCACTTTAACAATAAGGATTTCCATAGTACGAAGTATTCTACAAGATTCCTCATGTTTGATGAGGATTCTCAATGGGGGCCGACGTAATGTGCTAAATATAGAAAGAGAGACCTGGTTTTTTGGGTCTTCCAATCTAAGTATTTTACACTCTTTTAATCTGAGAAACTATGCTATCCAACAGTCCATGATTGCAGTTGTATACGTTTCTTGCGTTTATGCCTATATTTTAATTTGTTAATAATTCACTAAATGTGCTTTAGAATGCGTGAAAACTGAGATAACTATAATAGAAAAAGAAAATGATTACTTCGGGAGTTTTGCATTGAGGCCCTTATAAATATTTTCAAGATCAATCAAAGTATTGTACAACCATATTATATCTTCCCTTTTAGATATTAGACTTTTCCCAACTCTGTGATGAGATACTTTGTTCCTAAGATTGATGATTTGTTTAGTCAAATGACCTTCGGTCACTTCGGTTAACAATGGACAATAATTTTTCTTACTTTTAAATATTTTACACATATCACTCAGGGAAAGATAATTTGTATAGCCAAGTTCCACTTTATTATTCTCATCATTGTGAGCCCAATTTTTTATAGCATTTGCTCTCTTTTCGCCCAGTACATCCAACATTATATCGTATGTTGTTTCACCAAGTGCATTTTTTAAGTTTATTTCGACATTTTTGATTATCCTCCATATTAAGGCAGAAACTTGCTCATGATTGAGGTCAGCCAAAGTTAAAATTCCTGAAGGTTTGTCTTTATTTACGAGAATCAACAGACCAGGTTTCTCTACCTCCACATCATGTTTGTAATTATTGTAAAATCTATAGATTACATCCAGGATATCCATTTCTTCATCTAGGAAAAGTTTTGTTCCTTTGAAATGAACTTCCTCTTTTGACCCTCCTTCAGCCCTAATGACTAAGCCCAAAACACTACCGTTCTTCATTATGGGAAAGTAGTCATAGTTAGGATACCCATCAAAATATTCTGAAGTTTTAATTTCGCTCCAAGACGTGCAAATGCTCGATGCCTTAAAATTCATCATTCCTTCAAAGTTTTTCAGGTGTTCAAATGACATAAGATCAGTGAATGTTAATGATTTTGAGAATTTAAACATTGAAGTTTTGTAGCCATACGATCAAAAATGGTCAAAAAAAGAACCAAATAAATCAAATTTACAGGTGTTTAACCTATATTTTGCCTATATTTCAAAGATTTTTCCTTTTTGATTCTGAGCCTTCCTTTAAGCCTTCCTTTAGGTTCATATAAACCGTTCTGAATATATTGTCCACAAGGTCCTTCTTTAGGTTCTTGTTGTCATTGACCTTTTTGTAGAACGCAAAATGATCAGAAATGAAAGAAAGCAGAACCTCATCAAACATGTGCCTGAATGAAAGTTTGAAATTCTCTTCACTGTTTATCCTTGCACTTGTCTTAAGATCCGCATTATTTTCGAGGCTGTTCTTCATTCTCAATAGTATAACCCTGTCGGTATCATTGAATTCTGTTCCATAGCGATCATTCATCTCCTCTATGATCCTCGACAGGGGTTCCTCCTCTTCCTTTGGTATCCTGTATTCAAGGCTCTGCTTCGGATCAAGAGGTTTATCGGATTCTCTGAGTCTTATCTCCCCCTGTGTTATGAGCTCTATACGGTAAGAATCAAGATCAACCTCCCTTAGTATCTCAACAGGCAGTGATTCCCTCCTGACTGGAAGCTTCCTCAGGAGAACCTTCCCGAATGCATGAAGTTTTTCCAGATCAATATCCTTGAAACTTATTATCTGCGAGAGGAACGAATATGTCCTGTTGTAGTCCCTGAGAAGCTTTCTGAATTTGTCCTGTTCCGATAGCTCAAGATCATTGAATCTGGTGACAACCTCATCTATTACAGTGAAGAGTTTTTCCTGCCTGTTCCTTCTGTCATAAAATATCTTTGCAAACTTCTCTATATCCTCATCTGAAAAGATGTGAAAGTCAGAAAGCTGCCTCTGGAAATCATAGAGTATGTTCGGATCAGTCCCATGCTTTAGTGTGGTGTGACCGTAGTACGGTTCGAAAGCATGTTCTATTGTATCCGGATCATTGGCAAAGTCCAGCACCACCGGTTCTTCTTTTCCCTCATATATCCGATCAAGCCTGCTGAGTGTCTGTACAGCGGCAACCCCTGCCAGCTTCTTGTCAAGGTACATTGCATACAGCAGAGGCTCATCGAAACCTGTCTGGAACTTGTTAGCGACTATGATAAACCTGTAATCCGGCTTACGGAAGGTTGCAGCAGTCATGGCCTCACTCATGCCGTTCATCCCGCCCTCAGTGTATTCCTGTCCGTCCGAAGGGTCTCTCACAGTGCCGGAAAATGCAACAAGCGTCTTGAACCTGTATCCATGTTTTCTGATGTATGAATCAACCGCAATTTTAAACTTCACAGCATGCAAACGTGATCTGGTGACGATCATGGTCTTGGCCTGCCCCTTACCTTCACGGTTCGGTATCTTGTTCCTTATTGTTGAATTGAAATGCTCCACAATGATCTCAACCTTCTTCTCTATGGCATGATCATTGAGGTCAACAAATGCCTTCAGGAGAGCTTTTGCCTTTGCACTCTCATATCTTGGGTCATCCTCTATCTTCTTTAGAAGAGAGAAATATGTCCTGTATGTCATGTAGTTCTTCAGTACATCCAGGATGAATCCCTCCTCTATGGCCTGCCTCATGGTGTACAGATGGAACGGTTCATAATGTCCATCCGGCAATTTCTCCCCGAACAGTTCAAGGGTCTTGGCCTTTGGCGTTGCTGTGAAAGCATAGTAACTGACATTTCTCTGCCTGCCTCTTGCCTCCAGATCCTGAACTATCAGATCCTCGTAGGTTTCCTCTTCGGTATCAGTTTCCTCTGCATCCTTCAGTCCATTGGCAGTGAGCACAAGCTTCATGTTCTTGCTATTTTCTCCGGTCGCAGAGGAATGGGCCTCATCAATAATAACTGCAAAGTTCTTCCTTGGCAGATCCCTGATCTGATCAACAATCCTCGGGAATTTCTGAAGTGTGGTCACAATGATCTTCCTACCTTTTTCCAATGCCTCCTTAAGCTGAGCAGAGCTCCTGTCAATTCCTGTAAGCACACCTGAAACGCGCTCAAACTGCTGGAAGGTCTTCTGAAGCTGCCTGTCCAGAACCTTTCTGTCAGTTATTACAATAACAGAGTCGAACACATTCCTGTTCTCTGCATCATGAAGGCTGGAAAGTCTGTAACCCAGCCATGATATTGTGTTGCTCTTTCCGCTTCCAGCACTGTGCTGCACAAGATAGTTATTGCCCGTGCCTGCACGTGAAGCGTCCACAAGTTTTCTTACCGCATCTAGCTGATGATACCGAGGGAATATGATCTTTTTCTCCCCTGTTGGCTTTCCATTCTCATCATCCACATCCTGATAGTTGATGAAATTGGTGATAATATCAGATAATGATTCCCTAGAGAGGATATCCTTCCAGAGATATTCAGTCCTGAAACCACTGGAGGGTGGATTTCCTGCTCCTCCTTCATAGCCCTTGTTGAATGGAAAGAATCTTGTTCGTGATGCTTCAAGCTTTGTTGTCATGTACACAAGTTCTTCATCCAGCGCAAAGTGTACAAGGCATCTGCCAAATTTGAATAAAGGTTCATGAACATCGCGCCCCTTGTACTGATCGATTGCATCCTTGACCGTGTATCCTGAACCGCTCAATCGATCCTTCAGTTCCATTGTTATCACTGGCAGTCCGTTTATGAATATTGCAAGATCAATGGACTTGTTGTTCTTCTCACTGAAATATAGCTGGCGGATCACGGAGAATGTATTTGCCTGATTCAGCTTCAAGAGATTTTCATTCAATCCAGTTTCCGGTTTAGGGTAGAAAAGATCAAAGGACACGCCATAATCCTTTATTCCCTTTCTAAGAACATCAAGTGTTCCACGTTTTTCAACCTCCTCACGCACTCTCTTCAGGAACATTTCTGATACACGTTCATTGTGCTGCTGCTTGAGCTGTTCCCATTTTTCAGGTTGAGTTGAAAGAATGAAGCCTATCAGTTTTTCCTTATCCATGCATAATGTTTTATCGTAATTTGCAGAGAGACGCCTTATATATGATTGCTCATCAACAAGGTAACTTTCTATATGTGATTCCATGCTCTTCTCGGAAAGGTCCATTTTATGTCATTAAAATATATGAATACACGATATAATATTATCTCACGCTTCGCTACTGTTTGATTCTACAGGAACAGTTAAACCTCTTACATCTATTTTGCCTGTTACTGCTTGCGAAATCAAGGATACTTTGTATTCTTTAAGCAACTGTACCATTCTTTCTTCTAAGGATATGATTTTATCGATTTTACTAGTCTGTTTCTCTAAGTAAGCAACTATTTTGTCTTGCTCTTCAATTGACGGTATTGGAAAAGAAAATTCCTCAAAGATGTTCTGGTATAAATGCTGAATAGTTGAACCAAAGCTTCTCAGAAAGTAGAAATTAGAAAATACGCTTGAGCTTAGGACGTAATATAGAAAGTCAGTAATATAGTAATTACACGGTCTTACTAAGAAGATGCCACTGTTGAGGCAGGCGGGTTTATTTAGTCCGTTTACAATGGCTAATTTTCCTATTGTTCCATCTTTTGTAATCAGTAAGTCTCCATTTTTTAGTTGAATATATGGATCGTCATAATATCTGCCTTTATCGACACAATAGCATGAATCCCAAAGAATTGTCTTTGATTGAAAATCCTGGCCTGTTACCAAATAAGCATATCCGTTCTCAAGATATTCCTCTGAGGTTAGTCCCTTCCATCCCACCCTTCCTTTTACATAAGAAGTAAACTTAATCTTCATTACTTTCCAATGCTCCGGTATCTCCCCAATCCACTCAACACCACTGTCCTTCATGGGCACATTCGGGTCAAGTCCCTTGGTGACAGCGTGGGTTATGATGGCCTGACGTTTTTCCTTGAGAAGGTTGATTATCTGTTGTTCCTTCAATACTAAACGATCAATTATTGTCGTTTTACAATCTAAAAAGTTACCTATAGAAACCTGTTCTTCATTCAATGGAAAAGGCATACTAAGTGATTTTAGAAGATCTCCATCCACGTGGGGAATGCCCATTCCTACTGTAAGCTCTTTCAATTTGTGTTCCGCTGCCTTACAGAAATAAAATAAAAAATTGTGATTTACCTTATTGCTATGAACCAAGGCAACAGTAGATGAGAGTATTCCTCGCCTGCTTTTAATAAATTCACCAGCATTTGAACCATCCCATAAAAGTAAAGTTTCCCCCTCATCTACTACAAATGTTGAGTTATCAAACTTTACCCATTGTTTCGGCGTTTCTCCCCTTAGAAATTCCATGGAAAGATAAGGTAAATAAATATTGGTCTCTGAAATGTCGGTTTCAATGTTTTTTGGGACTTTACCCTTCATAATGGTCATAGCCCACTTTAACTTGATCAAAACCCAATCATTCGGTATCTCCCCAATCCACTCAACACCACTGTCCTTGTAGGCTGGATACCTTTGATACTTCATTCTGTGACCTCTTTGAGAAGATCTATTATTTCATTTCCAAGTTTCTTTAGGTCTGCATCAATTTCCTCCAGTGGTCTGGGTGGTACAAATTTGTAAAAATACCTGTTAAAAGGGACCTCATATC
>JAJZZQ010000049.1 GCA_021797525.1 Thermoplasmata archaeon
TTCCTTGTCTGTATGGAAGACAGCTCCATATTTCCACTCTGTATATAAATAATCTGCATCGAATACCTCCGGCTTAACACTGCCGTAGAGGAGTCAGTCAACAATGTTGTCCATTAGCTCAATATACGGTTCTTCTGTGGAAAGAGATATTCGGCTGTTCATTGGAATGAGCATCTGGCTATCCACATTATGCCCGAAAGGAAGGCCATAAACAGATGGTTTCTGCATTTCGTTGATGTACATCTGCACTATATCCTCAATATATGGCATGGGCTCTTCTGCTTCGGCGATCTGTTTGAAATCTCCAAAGGCAAATCCCGAAAAACTTTCAAGAATTCCTGAAAGTTTCATCACCGAAAAGTATCTGTCCAGATCTCCTGACGTTATTCCAGTATCCTCAATGAAGAATATTTTACCAGCACTGGAAGGGAGATAATTTGTTCCGATAAGTGAAGAATATACCGAGATGTTTGTGCCAGTAGTTTTACCCTCAACCTTTCCTCTGAAAATATACTTGACCACATTGTCAATGAACTGTGTCAGATCTGTTGAGCTACCTGAAAGAACATCTATGTATTTCTTGAATGTGGCCTTGCTGTACTCTTCAGGGTCTGATGCCGGCATTGGGCCGTGAAATGTCACAAGACCGGAGAGTTTGTTGAATGCCATGTGAAGAGCAGTAATATCACTATAGCCGACGAATATCTTGGGATTCTCTCTGATCCGATCATAATCCAGCATAGGCAGTATATGTATGGATCCATAACCTCCTCTTGCGCAGAATATTGCATTTACGGAATCATCAGTGAATGCATCCATAAGTTCAGCTGCCCTTTCTGCAGTTGGTGCTGCAAGTGAATTTCTCTGGACCAGCTTCCTTATGTTCTTCCCAAGTGATATACGGTAGCCAAGCTTTGTCAGCCTGGTTACACTCCTCGACAGTGCCCTCATATCCGGCGCACTGGCCGGGGCTATTATCCTTATCTCATCACCGGGCTTCAATGACGGAGGCTTTACTGTCTCCTTAATCTCTCTGTAATTCTCCCCTGCGTTTCCGCTGTACATTGAACTCATCTCTGATATCTGGGATATGCTTTGATGCGTTTAAAGCTGACATAACAGTTGCAAGGATGGCAGTCTTCAGGTTTTCGGCATTTTTTTCCGGTTCTGCAGCAAGCCTGAATTCTTCAGTATGGCCCGATATTCCTCTGTAGCCAACTGGCATATCAAGATGCCCTGTTGGTGCAACCCATGATATGTTTGCCTCGTCAGTGCTTCCCGACGGGATATATTCAGATGAATGTGTATTGTAAGGGTTTATTCCCATCTTTAGGAGTTCATCACTGATAATTGAATCCAGCTTCATATTTGGCAGATAATCCCTGTAAAGGGGAGTTATTTTCCTGCAGGTGAGGGTAGCCCCATAGGACTCCGCTATAGACCTGGCACTTTTCTCAACTTTCTCTGCAAAAATTTCAACGAACCCAGATGAGGTGGAACGGATCTCAACCTGCAATACCGCTCTTTCCGGAACCACATTGGTCGCTTTTCCGCCCTCGGTCATAATCATTCCGACAACAAGGTGTTTGTCATTTTTTGCCCAGCCCCGCAGGCTATTTATTGCCACATAGGTTGAAACGGCGGCATCCAGTGCATTTATACCTTGCTCAGGGGAATCTGCTCCGTGTGCTTCTCTCCCTGTAAATACTAATTCCAGGGTCAGATCAGCCAGTGCACCTGAACCCACTCCCCAGCGGTCGTCTGGATGAAATCCGAAGTACATGTCAACTCCTCCAGCAAATCCTTTTTCTGCAATTATCGCCTTGCTTCCGGCATACTCACCAATTCCCTCTTCTGATGGGGTTCCCAGAACAGTAACGGAAACATTATCAGATATTCTTGAAAGCAGGGCTGCACTACCTACTGCCCATGCTGAAATGAGGTTATGCCCACATGAATGTCCGTTTGGAAGCGCATCATATTCTGCAAGAAATCCTATGGAGGGGCCGCCTCTATTTACAGTTGCCCTGAATGCAGTTTTCATACCTGCATAGGGCTTTTCAACAGAGAACCCTTCTTTCTTCAGGAAATCTGAAAGCAACTGTGATGACTTGACCTCATTGCTCCCCAGCTCTGCAAGATTGTAAATTCTGCTGGAAATGTCCAGTATTTCCGGCATTAATTTCTTTATTTCAGTGTCCGCCTCTGGCATGCAATAGTAATCCCACTGACCGTAATTATTTATCCATCACTATGCGATATCAAGGTTTATGACTGTATATCGAAGATCTCCAGTCACAGATTTGGCTTATTTCAGAACAGGCCATCCAGAATGTTTACTGTCCATGGCAGGACATTGCGGATAAAACTTGGGCCATGATGGGCAAAGAAGTCCAGTTTCCCCGGGGTCTTGAATAGATGCCCTTCACGCATGGCAGTGATCCCATCCCAACCTCTTTTCTTCATCATTTCCTTAATCATATAATCCTCAACAGATTGGTACATTTTCGGTTCGTATATTATCAGTTCAGGATCAAACTCTTTCACAAGTTCAAAATCAGGCTCAATCCACTCCTTCTTCCTGCCCGAGTATGGGGTGATTACGCCAAGTATCTCAAGTGAGTCCGTAATGTATGATTCTGAACCAAAGGTTACCGGTCCACCCAGGTCGATTTCATAGTATCCCCTTATGCGGGTATGTCTCCTGAGGCCAGATATTATTTTTAGAAGCTCAAATTCCATCAGTCTTGCATCATCTGAGCGGTTTACTACAACTCCGACCTTTGAAACCAGATCAACTATCCCAGCAACGGAGGATGGCAGCTCGAAATTAAAAACAGTAAACTCCTTTTTCAACCTGGAACTGAATTTGCTCTGGAATCCGGAAATTGTCATGATCAGATCTGGTTCAAGTTCTCTCAGAACCTCCATTCTTGCGGAGCCGTAACTTCCAACTTTTCTAATCGCCGAGGTTTCCTTAGGCCTGGCGCAGAATGCAGAAATTCCGACCAGGTTATTACCCAGGCCAAGTTCAAATAGGATTTCAGTAATCGAGGGGCTGAAACTGATGATTCTATCCGGATTGTCGGGGACGTAAACTTCATCACCGGTGAAGTCTATCATTTTATCCATGATAGGGTAAACAACAGGAGCCTTAAAATTATGAGGGCTTAGCTCCGTCTGCTGCCATTTTGGCTCTGGATGGAAGCAAAGGAAGGAAGAAAAGGGATGCGACTGCGAATATCATCATAAGATCTATTGAAATCTTTACGTTTGTTATAACTACCAGCCCAGTTATAACAGCTGCACCAACTGCTCCCCCTACTGTCTGACCTATTCCCCAGACAAGTCCGTTGGATTTTCCCAGAACGGATGGTGGAACAATCTGCCCCACGTATCCCAGGAATACAGGAAATCCACTATAGGCACCAAATGCATAACAGAAATAGAAAATTGTTGTTAAAATGTAATTTCCTGTTATTAATATGAACAGCCCGAAGAATATTGTCGATATGACGAACGAAACAATAACTGAGTAGCGGCCACCTTTTAATGAAGTTAGCCTTCCAAACAGAGGTTGTCCAAAAACTGGTGAAATCAGGCCAAGAGTAACTATGTAAGACATTATGGTTTTGCTGCTGAACTCATCGGTAAGATATGTGGGGATAAAAGTTGTGGTACCCATGAGAAAAAGAGATCTGATGAAAACAGCAGCTGTGAGAATATAGAGAACAGTCATGTATTTGCTGGAGGAACCTTCTGGAATTTCCTCACTCTGTTTCTGGCTCTTCTTTCTCTGCTCTTGTGAAGCCCCTCTCCATGTGAACTTCCTGAAGCCGCTCAAGCCGGCAAATATTGCGAATGATGCTATAAGGATATAAGCAGCATATACTATCATTCCTGTGAAATCGCCAAATGTTGCAAGTAGAAACACAATTATTGTGGGTATCAGCGCCCTTCCCAGGCTCCCCATTGAACCATTCAGTCCCATTGCAGGCGGAGCATTTCTTCCATAACTTCTTGAAATTATTGCTGCACCCAGCGGGTGATAGAATGCCTGTCCAATACCAAGAAAGACAGTGGCTAGAGTAAGCAGCGGGGTTAGTTCACTCTTGAATAGGAATGGCAATCCATAAAGGATTACTGAAATTCCAAGAATGAAAATTCCCAGCGCCATCATCACAGAATGATTGTTCTTCCTGTCTGCATATGAAGCGACCGGAGTACTAAGGAATCCGGAAATCAGATTGAATATAATTACCATGGAGCCAAGGAGAAGATAGTTTGCGCCCGGAAATGCCTCGTAATAGGTAATGAGAACTGGATAAAAGTAACTTGTGCTGTCATTGGTGAAATGACCTAAGGATGTAAAAGTGAGATTTAACCGCTTTTCCTGCATGCTACGGGATTATTGCAAATCTCTATTTATTTGCTCTTATCCTTTATGATAAATTGTATTTAAAAAGGTCTTAACAACATATCATAGTTACCCTGCCGTTAATTTCTTTTTAAAATAAAGCATCGATAAGATATTGCTGAACATTAACCAATGAGGCATGTTGCAATTAGACAGGCAGTTCAATGCCTGAAGCCAGTACTTCCCAGTTTTCAGGTTTCAATTTCTTAACCTCCCCGCTTTTCAGATGTACATAGCCCTCCTTAAGGATTTTCTTAATAATGGAAAATGCGACATAGGGTGACCCTGTAGCCCCTGGAGAGTTGTAATTCACCATGTGCATCGAATGATCAGTTCTGAACTCCAGAGCTTCGGGGACAAATCCTCCTGAATCGACAACAGAGCCACGGATCCCACCCAAACCTCTTTTTCCTATATATGAACTGGAGAGTGATGGAATATATCTCCTCAGTCTGGCTGCCATGGCAAATTTGCTTCTGGAGCTTTCCCATTCAGTTTCTAGCATTCTTATAAATTCAGGATTAGACAGGAGTTTGATTTTGGAATTCATGTCCCCATTTTTCAGAGATTCCACCAGATTATGCGCATTCATTCCGCTTCCATAATATGCCCTGTCATGAAATATAAGTGAAGCATTTGGCCCAATCTCTCTTTTACCATTCCAGCGGTTTATGAAATGCGGATCCAGAAAAGGGAAACCTGAATATCTTGGCACAGTGTAAAGGTTGAAAGAAAAGCCGGGTGAATATTCTTCACTTACACGCCAGTAATCGCCTCTGAACAGAAGCAGTCCGTAATTCAGGGCAAGACCCATGGAGTTAGCCAGTTTAAGTGATCCAGTTCCGGTAAGATTAAGGAAAAAGTCTGTTCTGAAAAGTTTAACACCATTTACAGTTCTACAGGTGAAAAGAATACCATCTGAGTCTTCTGCCACAGAGGTAATTGTATGATTTCCAAAGAATGTGACTCCTCCTTTCCTTGAAAGCTCTAGCAACTTTGAAGAAAAAGAACCGTAGTCTACCCCTGTATCCGTTCTGCTGAAGAATCCAGCAACAGCATTGATTTGAGGATACTGCCTTCTCAAATCGCTTCCTTCTAACACAGTGAATTCATCATCTTCCATGCCGTTTGTTTTTGCATACCTTGCATATTTTCTGATTGTCTTTTCCCCACTGGAGTCTGCTGCTACTTCAAGAGTTCCATTCTGGTTCCATGGCAGGGAAAATTCACTGGCAAAATCTTTCCACAGAGGGTATGACCTGGAAGAAGCCTCAGCAAAGAAAGGCTTTCTGGCAGGATCAATGTAAAATGGCCTATGAATCACTCCAGTGTTTCTTGAACTTGCATGCCTGGCCGCAGAATCTTCCCTGTCGAATATTCCTATTCTCAGTCCCTGGAATCGGGACAGAAAGTAGGCTACCGAAGTTCCTAGAATTCCAGCACCCGCTATTGCAATATCCAGTTCTTTATCTGCTGTTTCAGGCATCGTGTTCCCAATTCATGTTTTCCTATTGGTGGGGAATTGATCAGTTATCTTGTGCTTTCAAGCTTTTCCCTGAGTATGGAAGTCACATATCCTTTTGCCTGCTGGAAATTGAG
>JAJZZQ010000061.1 GCA_021797525.1 Thermoplasmata archaeon
CCTGAACTTTGCCCCATCCTTGAAGTAGCCGAATGGTTTTTTATTCTTCTTGAGCTCTACTACATTGAGTTCCATTGAGGTCTGGTCATACTGAGCCTCTTCCTGGTTCTGCTTTGTTTCACTTACTATAGTATCCCATATTTCAGGAAACGCTTTTTCAAGATCCTTCCACTCGAAGGCTGAGTCAAAAATAATATGCCCGCTCCAGTTTTTCAATGTAACAACATTGTTTGAGTTTATAAAAATGTTCTTTATTTTGTGCAAATCCCTTTTTTGTTGTTATTCCTAATAACGTCTCAGGGATTTGAATTCAGTGAGTGACCTACGGATTCATGGTCTGCAAACGAGAGAAAAACATTAAAAGATCAGTAATCATAACCCTAGGAAGCCCCGTGGTGTAGTGGCCAAGCATTACGGGCTCTGGACCCGTCGACGGCAGTTCGAATCTGCCCGGGGCTATTTTTTTTATATTCCAAAAAGAAAATCATAATAGAAAATGATGGGATACCATAACATGGCTGAGGGCGACGTTGAGGAAAATTATGAGATGGCAATTTGCGAATACACTGGAGAATCTCTCAGAAGAGACCATCCCATATTCTCATATCAATCGGAGATTAAAATGGCTCAAGCCTCATTAGGCCTGGCTATTTCAGAGGGGGTAAGGCTCCAGGCAAGCAGAGAAATTCTAGATATGCTCGATACTCTATACCAGATTCTGGCAGACCCGGAATCCAAACTCCCGGATCCGCAGAGGAAAATGCTTAACCATGCTGATGACGTATGGCTTGATATGAAAGATAAAATGTCAAAGGGAGACAGAAGAGCGGCGTTTCTACTGGATTCACACGCTCATATGGAACTTGCTCTTTCCTACCTTGTTAGGAGCAAGGAAGATGCTCAGTTCAGGGAACTTATACCTGATTATTTGATAAAATATCTTGGAAAATTGAGCACCTTCACATACAGAGAAGCCATAGGGCACGTCATGCTTTAGATATTTCAGATTTAAGATAATCCCTGTAAGACTTTGGCTCCTTTACAAATCTGTCCAGGTAAGTGTTTTCTCTGTAATAGTCAAGAAGATACTTTTCAACTTCATCAGGTGTAAAAACTGATAACGACTTAAGATTCTCAACTGCTTTTTTCCAGCCAAACTTCCCCTCTATAACCTTTCTCTTTTTTTTGCTCTGGAGTTCCAGGGACAGGTTGATAATTCCAGCCAGTGATATTTTGTCTCTTGATGAGATGTCTACGGCACCCCTGAGATCCTTCGCAGCCTCTATGACCTTCACAACATCTTCAATGTGTACTGGAGAAAGTGAACCTCCAGACGGAAGCTTTCCTAAAGAATGATCCTGGGTAATCTTGCGTATTTTTGATGTGAACATGTCTCCATTTCCAAAAATTACAGATGGCCTTACATTAAGATGGTTCTTCACAAGGGCTGCGTTATCCTCACCAGTTCTCTTTGTCCTGAGGAAATCTGTCGTTCCGTAATGGACGTTGATTGAAGAAAGATATACTAGCCTCTGGTTTGTGTCGTTCTTATTCAGTGCAGCTGCTATATTCTTAATACCATTGACATTCACTGCAAAGGCCTGATCACCAGGGGATTCAACGCCAGCAGCGTCAATAACGGTGTCAAAATTCTTGACTGCCTCTGTAACCTGTTCTGGGACAGTTATGTCTCCCTTAATCCACTGGAATCCAGCATCCTTCAATTCCATGTTTTCGTTCCTTGAGAAATATTTTACTTCGTCAGCGCCGATCAATTTTACTATGTTGCGACCAACATAGCCTGATCCACCTATGACCAAAACCTTCATGATACAGATAGGGGAGCACTGGTTTCCTAATATATATTTTCCAGCTTAGGTTGTTTTACTTTTAGCACCAGGAATAAAAAATGGAACCTATAAGGCAACATTTGTTCAGCTTTTTGAGAAATAGATTTACAAGAATAATGGCATAATACCAGAGTATGATAGGTGAATCATACAACGAAATACTCCAGACGATGATCCATAACTATACTGATGGTTCTTCCTGGTATTTTAGGAGGGCTATAGACCTTATTGAAGCATCGAATGAAATTCCAGTTGAAAAAGTATCGGAGGATCTCCTTTCATTAAGGCCTGGAATCGGTAGCCTGAATAATATTTCTATTGCCCTTAAAAAAGGCTCTGATCTTGGAATGAATAGGGCCCAGATAGGTGAATCTCTCCGTTCGTATCTGAAATATTCATTCTCCGCACTATATGAAAGTTTCAGCAAGCTTGAATCTGGCGGTACAATTCTTACAATAAGCAGAAGCAGTGAGGTACTCAACCTGGTAAATGTGATTAAGCCAGGTAAGGTTTATCTCATGGAATCCCGGCCTGGTAACGAATCCGAAAAGTTCGAGGCTGATCTGGGAAAACTGACGGATGTCGAAGTGATAGAGGATGCTGCAATCGGGCAGTTTATTGCCCGGTCAGATTCAATCATAACAGGTTCTGATGGCTTTTATTCAGATGGATTCTTTACGAACAAAACAGGTACGCTTCCGCTTCTCCTTACAGCGGAATATATGAAAAAACCTGTATATGTCATTTCATCAAGTTACAAATTCTCCAATCTGCAATCAAAAGATCAACACCTGTTCAGAACAATAGTGCCCGGGACATCCAGAGATGTTAATCTATTTGAAATGGTGCCTGTTGAGAAGATTGGAACACTTGTAACGGATACAGGCATAATCGGGCATCCATCTAAGGATACCGTGATGACCATAAATAGAAGGTTCATTGAAAAATGTCTGGGATAAACTGTTATCAGGCCATATGCGCAATATTAATTATGAAATCTATAATCTGAAACCTGATCTCGAATGTCCGGGAAGTCGTCAGATGTCTATATGATCTCTGGAGGGGTAACGAAGTTCAGAAAGGCCGATCCTTCAAGAGATTTTAGAATGAGGGTAAAAGAGGCCTTTGATTATGCATTAAATGATGTCAATCTATCTGTTTCTGATATAGATGGTTCTGTTTCATGTTATTTTTCCGATCACTTCATGCGGCAGGTGATGGCTGGTGCAATGGTACAGGATTATCTCGGCCTGAATCCAAAGCCCAGCAAACGTCTTGAAGGTGGCGGTGCAACTGGAGGCCTTGCGATTCAATCAGGATATGAAGAAATAGCATCAGGAAGGATGAGTGTTTGTGCCGTTATGGGCTTCGAAACAATGTCACAGGTAAATACATGGAAAGGAAACGAGTTCATAGCCCTGGCAAGTGATACCGACTTTGACTATCCGGTGGGCGGATTCTACACCGGATACTACGCAATGATGGCACGAAGGCACATGTATGAATTTGGAACAACTGTTGAACAGTTCGCAATGGTATCCGTGAAGAACCACGGAAACGCTATGCATAACCGCTTTGCCCAGAGCCCTATGGAATTGACAGTGGAAGATGTTAGAAGGTCTCCCATGGTCTCAACCCCTCTTACAAGGCTGGATATCTGCAACATGTCAGATGGGGCAGCAGTTGCAATCCTGGCATCAGAGGAAAGGGCATTTGAGATATGCGATCACCCTGTACGGATAAGTGGGATAGGGGGTGGAACAGACACTATGAGGCTTTCCGACAGACCCTTTGGGGATGTCCCACTCCTTCCCAATGAAAAGAAATCTGACTATTCAGGCCTTCGTTATCCCGGATTGCACTCATTCAGGGCAGGGAGGATGGCAGCCATAGAAGCTTATTCTGCGGCCGGAATAACAGATCCCCCGGATGAAATCGATGTAGTGGAGGCATACGACTCATATTCGTCAGCTGAACTCCAGGCGTATGAGGACCTCGGTTTATGCAAATACGGAGAGGGGGGCAGTTTCATAGAAGAGGGAAAGCCCCTCCTTGGCGGAAAGATTCCTGTCAATCCTTCAGGGGGTCTAATAGGCGCAGGCCATGCGATTGGGGCAACAGGTGTTATGCAGTCAGTATTTCTGTTCTGGCAGCTACAGCATTCTATAAAAAAGCATTTTGGCAGCGAAAAAGCGCAGGTTAGCAATGCCAGAAAGGGTATAGTCCATACACATGCAGGAACAGGGACATATGAAGCAGTGACTGCAATGGAGGCGGTCAGATGACCATAAATACAAAAGCAAGGATAGAGGAAACAGAAGGTTCAAGAGTAGTAACAAACGTAGACCCACTCATAGTAAAGGACCATTATGAGATAGACTATCTGCATAGCTACGGGCAGGACAGTGAATTTTTCAGGCAGATTGGAAAAGGGAAGCTCATGGGCAGTAAGTGCAGCAAATGTGGGTATGTATACGCAACCCCAAGAGGGCATTGCATGTTCTGTGGGTCAGAAACTCAGTGGCATCAGCTGCCTCTCGAGGGAAAGATTCACACCTATACCACCTGTTACTCGGGCAGTGAAAGTTTCCTTGATGAGGTTCCTTACCATCTTGTAATGGTTGAATTCGAGGGTGTGAATTCCCTTTTCATGGGAAGGCTTATAGGGGCAGACGAGGAAGATATAGAAATAGGTATGAAGGTTAAGGTGAGATTCAGAAGAAATCTGCAATTCTCCGCGACCGATGTATACTTTGTACCGGATCCCTCCTGACAAAAGTTCTTTACCGCATGGAATATGGGTTCATTATGTCCGAATTCTCAAATTCAGATGGCGATGTATTTCTCGTCAAGCTTGAAAGAATGATAGACAGGGGGGCACTTCTCTCCAGATACAGCAGGACTTCAAATCTCGACATAAGGGATGTTTATCATAAGGAATTTGAAAGGGACTCAAAGCGGGGTGAGGATTTCTATCGCCGCGTTTTCCTGGAGTATGGGGATGAATCTGTGGCAGAACTTGTCACTGCACAGGTTTCAATTCAGAATGTTTCAAACATCCTTACTAAACTGATAGAGGAACAGAGAATTGGACTTTCCTATCTGGAAAAGTCTTCCCGCTATGTATCTTACAACAAAAAATCCGGAGGATCATACCTTTTCTGCCCCCCCGAGTCTGTGGGCATTCCGATGGAATTAGAGGAGGACTACAGAAAATTGTGCAATGATCTTTTTGAGTTTTATGACAGATGCCTCCTGCCTGCCCAGGAATTCTTCATGAAGTCATGGCCCAAGGAAAATCTTCTGTTCCCTGATGCATATGGTTCAGAAGTCCCTTTTTCAGAACTTAAGGGGGGGGCTTTAGAAACCGCAGATAAATCTTACAAATCCGCCATTCGCGCCAGGGCTCTTGATGATCTGAGGGCTCTGCTGCCTGCATCAACCAGAACCAATCTGGGAATAAGCGGCAACGGAAGATCATTCATATATCTGATACAGAGGCTTAAATCGATGGAAACCCCTGAGGCCCAGAGAATAGCAAACTCTCTATTTAGAGAGCTGAGCGAGGAATTTCCAGAGCTAATGAATGCTGCAGTAAACCGTTATGGTGAGAAACAGATTCAATATATGAAATCAGAGGCAGAAGCAATAAATCCTCTGGGACTGGCTCAAAATCCTCCAACATGCAGGTTCATAGATTGGGACCAAGAACCTTCTGCAGCTTACAGGATTGCAGCAATACTGAGATTTCAGGAGACTGGCCAGGATCTTTCATCGATTATGGATAAATTGAACCAGAAAGGATATGATGAGGTAATATCGATATTGAATCATTATTCAGAGAAACGCAAAGGAAGAAGGGATAAAGTACCCAGGGCATTCGAATCCTGCCAGTACTTTCTTCAGGTGGCGGTTAATTTTGGCGCTTTCAGGGATGTGCAGAGGCACAGGTTTCTTTCTATTACAAGGCCACCCCTTACTCCATATAATGGCTATACAGTTCCACCATTCTTTAAATCAGATGAAGAAACTCTCGAGAAATTCAAAAGCCTGATGGAGCAATCGAAAGCTCTATACGGCAGAATCAGAGAAAAAGCTGGCCATTTTGTGGCACAGTATGTTATTCCCTTTGCATTTGTCTATCCTGTTTCAATAGTTGCAAATGCCAGGGAACTTATACACTTCTGCGAACTCAGATCAACACCACAGTCTCATTACGATCTAAGGGAACTGTCAAGAACTATTTATGAGGGGGTAAGGGAAAGAACTCCAGTTGTTTCCGGTGCCTTCAGGTTTGTGGACACAGGCGAATATGCACTTGGACGTTTGAGATCGGAACAGAAGAAGGAGCTCAAACTAAGGAACCTGGAAAGATGATACCTCTTCGCAGAGGCTTATTTTAACCACACTTGATAAAATACCGTTTCATAAAGTTTATATTGAAGAACATATTTATCTGTCAACCTGAGGTGAATTTAAGGTATGTTATCAGGACAGATGCCAATATTCGTGCTTAAAGAAGGAACACAGAGAGAACAGGGAAAGAATGCGCAGAAGAACAATATAGAAGCTGCCAAGACCATCGCAGACGCTATCAGGACTACTCTTGGTCCAAAGGGAATGGACAAGATGCTGGTAGACTCAATCGGGGACATTATTGTCTCTAACGATGGAGCGACAATACTGAAGGAAATGGATGTGGACCATCCAACTGCCAAGATGATCGTTGAGGTGGCCAAATCACAGGATTCAGCTGTTGGGGATGGCACAACGTCTGCAGTTATACTTGCAGGTGAGCTCCTGAAGCAGGCTGAGACGCTGCTTGACCAGGGAGTTCATTCAACTGTAATCACAAACGGTTTCAGAATGGCAGTAAATGAAGCAAAGAAGCATCTTGATCAGATTGCACTCGAGGCAAAGGACGACAAGACTCTCAAGAGAATCTCCATGACTGCTCTTTCCGGAAAGAACACCAGCCTTTCAAGCGACTTCCTGTCTGACCTTGTAGTAAAGGCTGTTAATGCAGTTGCAGAAGAGAGAAATGGAAAGGTCATAGTGGATACTGCAAACATAAAGGTTGACAAGAAGAACGGTGGTTCTGTCACAGATACCCAGTTCATAAATGGCCTTGTGATCGACAAGGAGAAAGTCCATCCCAGAATGCCGTCACCAGTCAAGGATGCAAAGATTGCCCTCATAGACTCTGCCCTCGAGATAAAGAAGACAGAAATTGAGGCTAAAGTTCAGATAACAGATCCTTCAAAGATACAGGACTTCCTTGCACAGGAATCTGACACTTTCAAAAACATGGTGGAGAAGGTAAAGAAGAGCGGCGCAAACGTTGTCCTGTGCCAGAAAGGAATTGATGATATTGCACAGCACTACCTTGCTAAAGAGGGCATATACGCAGTCAGAAGGGTAAAGAAAAGCGACATGGAGAAACTTGCTAAGGCAACTGGAGCCAAAATTGTCACAAACCTCGATGACCTGACATCTGCAGCTCTTGGAAAGGCAGAGAAGGTTGAGGAAAAGAAAATCAGCGATGACAGGATGACATTTATAACGGGATGCGCAAACCCCAAGGCTGTTAGTATACTCATAAGGGGCGGAACAGACCATGTTGTTTCAGAAATCGAGAGATCACTGAATGATGCAATCAGGGTGGTAGCTCTAACAAAGGAAGATGGGAAATACCTCCCGGGAGGAGGAGCAATTGAAGCAGAACTGGCCATGAAGGTCCGCAACTATGCGAACTCAGTGGGAGGAAGAGAGCAGCTTGCAATAGAAGCTTTCGCCAAGGCCCTTGAGATTATACCCAGAACTCTTGCAGAAAATGCTGGAATGGATCCAATAAACACTCTGATACAGCTCAAGGCTGACCATGAGAAGGGTAAGGTCACCTACGGAATAGATTTCTCAGAGAACAAGGTCGGAGATATGGCAAAGGCAGGCGTCTTTGATCCCCTCAGAGTGAAAAAACACGCACTTGAAAGCGCTGCTGAAGTATCAACAATGATACTGAGAATCGATGATGTGATAGCAAGCAAGAAATCAGGCCCAAGTCCCGGAGAAGGTGGCATGGGCGGTGGAATGCCAGGCGGAATGCCTCAGTACTGATTTCTTATCACTATTTTTTCATTTACAATATTTCGGGAATTCTCATCTTTCTTTTTCTTTCAATGCATTATAGTCCTGCATAGCCATTTAATAAAGCCGTTGGCGCACATTTAATAATTTTATTGGAATCACCGTTAGGTGACATCTTGAATCTTTACGAATACATGGGTAAAGACATATTCAGGAAGAATGGACTTCCTGTACCAGAAGGATATGTCGTGGAAAAACAGTCAGATCTTAAGGAATACCGCAAACCGGTTGTTGTCAAATCCCAGATCCTCCTGGGCGGAAGGGGAAAGTCAGGAGGAATAAAATTTGCAAAAAGCGGAGAGGAGCTGAAGGCCGCAGTCAATGATCTTATAGGCTCAAAGGTAAGGGGACTTGCAGTTACAAAGGTTCTCGTCGAAGAGATGCTGAATATCCAGCACGAATATTATGTGAGCATAACACTCAGCAGAGAACACAGGGCTCCTATTCTTATCGCAAGTGCATCCGGTGGAGTTGAAATTGAATCAGTTCCACAGAAAGAGATTTTCACACGTGTGATTGATCCATTGATTGGGTATTCCGATTACATTGGCAGGGAAGCTTCAAAATTCATGAACCTGAGACCTGAGATAGCTTCACAGTTCAGGGCAATCCTGAAGTCCCTTTACAGGACATTCATAGAAGAGGACTGCGAACTTGTGGAAATCAACCCTCTGGTGGAGACTAAAGAGGGGAATCTCATAGCTGCCGATGCCAAGGTAATAATAGACAATGATTCCCTTTACAGGCACAAGGAGTTCAGCATCACGGACCCAGAGAAGACACCACTGGAACTTGAGGCACAGGCTAAAGGCTACTCCTTTATCGAACTTGACGGTAAAATCGGTGTCATTGCAAATGGAGCTGGCCTGACGATGGCCACACTTGACGCCTTGACGCTTCATAACGGAAAACCAAGGAATTTTCTCGATCTTGGTGGAACGGACAATGTCGAGATAGTCGCCAATGCTTTTGATCTAGTTCTCAAGGCAGATCCGAAAGCCATACTCATCAACATATTTGGTGGCGTCACAAAGGCCGATACTGTTGCAAAGGGTATTGTGGAGGCGAAGAAGAGATTCAATATTTCAAAGCCTATAGTTGTCAGGCTCAGCGGTTTCAATGAGGACGAAGGCAGAAAGATCCTCAGCGAGAATAAGATAGAAACTTATCCAACCATGATGGAAGCGGTTGAGAGGGTAGTAAAAGTTGCAGGTGGTGCATAATGGGAGTACTTGTTGACAGGAATACTAAGGTGATAGTACAGGGAATAACAGGACATCAGGGCTCATTTCATGCCGGACAGATGATGAAGTTCGGTACAAAGGTAGTTGCAGGGATATCTCCAGGAAAGAGCGGGACAAAGTTTCAGGACACAGTTCCCATAGTTGATTCAGTGGCTGATGCAATGAGTTTCTCACCGGATGCCACTATGATTTCAGTTCCAGCACCATTTGTTAAGGATGCTGCCTTTGAAGCAATAGATCAGAAAATCAAGCTGATCTACATCCTGACCGAACACGTCCCGTTCCATGACTCAATGGAACTGATCAGCGAGGCCAGGAACAGAGGCCTTACAGTTATAGGCCCAAATGGCCCCGGAATAACTGTACCTTTTGAGTGCAAGATAGGCATTATGCCAAACCAGATATTCAAGGAGGGAGATGTGGCTGTTGCTTCAAGGAGCGGCACCCTTACTTACGAGATAGTGGAATCCCTTACTAGAAACGGAATGGGCCAGAGTGCAGTTATCGGACTTGGAGGAGATCCAGTAGTGGGTATGAACTACATTGATGTTCTGAAACTCTATGAGGCAGATCCAAAAACAAAGAAGATTGTCCTTGTTGGAGAAATAGGCGGCAATAATGAGGAGCTTGCAGCAAGATATATCAAGGAACACATAACAAAGAAAGTTGTTGCGTATATCACTGGAAGAAGTGCCCCGCCAGGAAAAAGAATGGGACATGCGGGGGCAATCATAGAGAAAGGCGTAGGAACTGCGGAATCTAAGATAAAGGCATTCAATGAGGCGGGTGTTAGAGTTGCCGACTATCCCACTGATGTCCCTGGTCTTCTGAAGTGATCTGCATGAAGAGGGATATTCTCTCCGTAACAGACATGTCCTCAGATTTCGAGGACATAATTGATCTATCCATAAGAATGAAGAAGCAGAGATACACAGTTTTCCCGGAGATGCGTAACAGAATGCTCGGGATGATTTTTGAAAAACCGAGCACACGAACAAGGATTTCACTGCAGACAGCCATGGAGCAGATGGGTGGCCATGCCATATACCTGAATCCCAATGACATGCAGATTGGCCGTGGGGAGACAATTGAAGACACAGGAAGGGTCCTATCAGGTTTTCTTGACATAATATCCTACAGGGCATTCAGCCATGAGAGTGTGGCATCCCTGGCAAAAAATGCAAAGGTCCCTGTTATAAACGCTCTCGATGACAGGGAACATCCTGTACAGATGCTTGCTGATTTCATGACAGTAAAAGAGATCTTCGGGCGAACTGGCGGCCTCAAGATAACATATGTTGGTGACGGGAATAACGTTGCCAACTCCCTGGCCCTTTCATGTGCAATAAGCGGTTCAGATTTCACTATCGGATGCCCGGAAGGGCATGAACCTGACAGTAAGATATGGCAGAAGGCACAGGAAATTGGAAAGTCAACAAAGGCCAGGCTGGAAATAGAACATGACCCGGCCAAGGCGGTCGATGGTGCAAACGTTGTCTACACCGACGTGTGGGTATCAATGGGGGAGGAAAAGGAGAGGGAGGCAAAGGAAAAACTCTTCTCCAGATATCAGGTGAATGAATCCATTATGGAACATGCTGACAGAAATCATATATTCCTGCACTGTCTGCCTGCCCACAGGGGCCTGGAGGTTTCTGCAGGTGTAATTGACGGCATACATGGCGCGGTATTTCAGGAGGCTGAGAACCGGCTCCACACATCTAAGGCACTCATATTCACCCTGCTATCTTGATGTCATGGTTGTGCCAAAAAACTCACTCTTTTTATCAAATTTATTCATTTATCATTTCGCTAATGGGGAATTATTTCCGGCAAGAAAATTTTAAGTGCAATAACATAATGACACCCCAATGTCAAAATCCTCTGTGAGGAAAAATGGTCGCATTAATATTAACAGGGTCATAGAGGAACAGAGGAACCATTCAAACCTTAGAGAACTGCCTTCTGTCCTTGTCCCTGTATGGCAGATAAAGATCAGGGAGAGATTTGGAATTTCTGTTGACAGGGAAATTGCTGAATACATTGTTCTGGCTGCTCACGAGAGAGGAACCTGGAGGAGGCAGAGGGCAATAAGGAAAATTGAGAAAATTTTCCAGAAAAGGGGAGACTCCATTGAGGAATCAGCAAGAAAGGCCAGACAGGTTGTGGATCTGGCAGTCGGCACCCCAGAACAGTAAATGCCACTGCTGAATCAGAAAAATCTTGAAATTGCACTTCAGAAACTAAAAGTACAGAAAACTTTTTCAAATAACCTTGAGCAGTATCCTACAGATGCCCATACTGCTTCTGCTGTCCTGAACCTTGCATTCATGGATGGAAACATAAAAGGAAAAACAATTGCCGATTTTGGGGCGGGTAATGGAATATTTTCTGTAGGATGTGCCCTACTGGGTGCCAAAAAGGTGTATTCAGTGGAAGTGGATCCATCTTTGGTTGAGACACTCAGGGAGAACACATTATCATTGCAGGTTGATGCAATCAATGCCGACATCAATGATTTTCATGAAAAGGTGGACACCATCATAATGAATCCTCCTTTTGGTTCGGTAAAAAAAGGAGCGGATTTCCCTTTCATGGATAAGGCAGTGCAGTTATCTAACTACATATATGCAATTCATAACAGAAGATCCAGAGCATTTGTGGAGAGCTTTTACAGATCCGGGGGAGAAATATTCCGTATTTCAGATATTATGATCCGAGTCCCGAGAATTTATCAGCACCACAGGCACGATTTTGAAGCAATTGAATCTACTCTATTCTGCGTTAAGGTCGTAAGATGATTCTAAAAAGAGACTTATTTCACCGTGTGATAGCAGGAAAATAATAATTAAGCCATAAGTTATAAGGTTCGGATGGCCGGGGTGGGGTAGTGGGCATCCTTGGGGACTGTGGATCCCCGGACCCGGGTTCAATTCCCGGTCCCGGCCCTCGTCTCAATACGATTATACCGTTGCTGTCTCTTTGCATTCCCAGGTGACATTTTTATCAATGCAGGAGTTTTGTGTTTTTTGCCCCAGTGTTAACTTAATGCATTATTTTCTAATCTTTAAAAATTTTTGACCTCTTCAACTCTTTGTGGATAGTCCATAAATCCCCACTCATTTACATTTTGTGAAATCTGAGGAACTTTTCATGCTGATTCAAGGTTTTGATGTTCCATTGATCATTAAGGAAATAAGTTCGCTCACCAGGGAAAGAGCGAGAATATGTTCAAGGGATTTCCCAAGGGGTTCAAAATCCCAAGGCCCTGTACGTGGCACACTCCATGGTATTCATGCGATTTGGGAATGCACAATAAGGCATCTCAACAAATTCACCTACCACGCATATGTGCATGCAATGGAACCCGGGAGAAAAGGAAATGAGTATGGAATGAAACCTGCTGATAACTAGGTTCAGGAAAAGGATCAGGCTTCCCACTATATTCTGAGGCAATGGCTGCTGAGATGCGAAGGGAGATACCTGTATCTGCTGTTTACAGAATAGCAGGAATCAATGATGATTCAGTTTGGAGAATCCTCAGACACTATGTGGATGAGACAAGGAAGGATCAGAACCTCTTCCATCTCAATATACTGGGAATTGATGAATTCTCTGTTGAGAAGCACCATATGTATGTATATTGTTATACGACATCGTAAATAGTAGTGTCATACACATAGCAGAGGTCAAGAAATCAGATAAGTTTAGGAAATTCATATCATGAAGCATCCATTGTTTGATCCATCGAAAATAGATCATATAACCATGAATATATACAAATCACACATATCTGGAGTAAAGGAACATTTTCAGCATCTGAGACAGCCTTTATTCACTTTCATGTCTTAAAGATGATGAATGCTATCCTTGACAGAATAAGAATGAGGGAAGCAAGGGTAAATGCAATCCAATGACATACACGATATTACTGGCTGAAGAATTCAATAAATCTCTCTGAAAAGGAAAGGGATCACTTCATGTCTTTCAAAACCATTGATCTGCAGACATCACATGCCTATCATTTCAAGATTCCGCTTCAAAGATTACAGACCTTAATTTTGACTTTTCTTTGGAATATTTGAGGAAATAGATATCATGGGCATCCAGGTCACGGATGCCCGATATAATCAGGCTTGGAAAGACCATGAAGATACATCTCAATGGCATTTTTGAGGCCAAAACATCTAAAATAAATTCAGCTGTTGTGTAAGGCCTGAACAGTAAGATCAGAACAGTATTAAAGCCTTCCTATGGGTTCAAGGCCCAGAAATACAGGTACACGATAATCTATCTGGTTGCAGGAGGATTGAAGTTGCCCCCAGATGGTTAAAGAGACCTAAAATTTTTAAACTTAGTGTACATTTTTGCCGAAAGTATGTTCGAGAGAATGAGATCAGGCTGGAGACTTGCCAGAAGCGTTAGAAAAAGTGTTTCACGTGATAAGGGGATCTATACATATCCAATAATCTCAGGTTTAATTTCAGTGATTGTATTTGTATCCACGATCATAGCTCTCTTTATCTCAGTTCCGTCTGGCAGTCCTTATCTCTATCCGATATACTTCGTAGGTCTTTTCATCGCATACGTAGTGGTATGGTTCCTATCTACACTTGTGGTACTTTCCATGCTTATTTCCTACAGGGCATTCAACAGTGGTTCACCTGTTTCAATTCGTGCTGGATTCGGGGAGGCTTGGAAATACAGAAAAGTTGCCTTTGAATGGGGTTTGTTTTATGGAGTATTGATGATGATACTCAGAATAATAGAATCCAGGATAAGAGGTATTGGCGGACTTATATTCGGAATGATGGGCGCTTTCATAATTTCAGCTGCCACGTTCTTTGCTGTCCCCGCAATTCTCGACTATAAATCCGGGCCAATTAAGGCAGTTGAGCAGAGTGTTTCAGTGATCCGAAGAAATTTCGGGCAGACTTTTGGGGGAGTTGCATACGTTGACCTATACACGCTCATTTTCACACTCTCAGGTGTTGGGCTTTTCATACTTGGTATAGTTATACTGGGCTCTTCCCTCGGCCTAATAGCTCCACTTGTCCTGATTGCCGCTGGGGTCATACTACTGATAGTAGGTCTCATTCTGAATTTCACTTACATGAATATACTCAAGCTAGTGCTTTTCGACTATGCCAATGGAAAAGGTCTTCCAGAGGGTTTTAACGAGCAGGAGATAAATGCAGCGATAAAACGCAGAGGCTCAGGCGGAATGGCTTTCAGGAATTTACTTGGAAACAATGGACAAATCTGAGAAACATTGAATCATAAAATTTATAATACCAAATTTTTAAATGAGATCCATTACCATTAAATTGGCACATTCAAGGATTCTTCATTAATAAAAAATACTGGGTGTGTTGTTATGGAACGGAATAAAAATGAAAAATATGGGTGAATGAATTAGACAGGGACGATTCTCACTACGTTGCTTCCCCTTATTATTACTGTACCAAGCTTTCTGTTAAGGGATTCTGAGCTTTCCTCAACATTGTCAAGAACCATGTTCATGTACTCGTCAAAACCGGAAAGCACACCCTGGAGGGTCCTGTTATCCTTAAGCAGCAATGCAACCTTCTTGTTTAGATTCTCTTCAAGCATTTTCATAGGCATTATCATACATTTTCACCTAGTTGTATTCGTCCTCATCCATGCCTTCCTCCCTGCTCATAATGACCTGAATTAGACCTTTCAGTACTTCTTTCACATCATCCAGCTCCTTCCTCATGGAGGTCAGCTCATTGGAAAGCCTTTCTACGTCTTTAATCTTCCCACCAACATTATCTTTCATTGTCATTCCTCTTCAAAATTTATGTTCCCATAATCAGGCGCGACTTTCCTCATTTCTGATCTTTCGCAGTTTTCACAGTAAAGTGTTCCGTTTTTAAGCTCAAGTATGGTTCTGCACCTGTAGCATGTAGTTCTTAGGACTCCTAGATTCTCTCCGAATATTCCAAGCTCAATGCCTCTGCTCCCTGTCCTAAGCACTCTTACTCTTATAATGTCCCCTATTCTAAGGACAAGGGGAGGACCTCTGGAAAATCTCCCTCCTAAACCCAGAGATGCTTCAGCATCGTAACTTACGAGCCCCATCTTTTTGTTATAAATTGCACCTATTCTTAGAGAAGCTCTTCTCTGGTCAACTTTAAGTACCCTGGCATACGCAATATCGTTTCTGTGTATTGTCTGCTTTTCTCTGTACGGCTTTACTGAAATGTTCAGTTCTTGATCATCGCGAATAATTTTCCCAAAGACGTTTGAAACAATTTCACCGTTTTCATCTGTAGAATTTCTACCAGGTATGTACTCCTCTGCAAGTGCTATCACATCACCGGGAAAAGCCTGCTCTTTTGGTATGCTCTCAACGTCCATCCAATTTCACTGATCCTTGTTTTGCTGTATGAATTAGCCAAGTGAACTAAGACTAATTAATCTTTCCAATACATTTCTGAATACTTTTCGCGCTTATCATTGGACTTAAGATATTAACAATAGCACAATTCACCAGGTATTCAGATTATTGGCTGTCTCAAATTTCATATATTGTCAACCAGATGTTGGATATTATTAACAGAATGAGAATACAGGTAAATGCCGTAAGTTGCAGACTGTGACATCCATAACGACCTTATATCAAAAGACATGGCGGATTTTGTAAAAAATTTCCACTTTTCTTTAGGGATTCTGCACATGATATTTCTAATACAAACTATTGCATATTCAATAAACAATTCTATGTCAGTTATCGACACAAATAAGTGAACCCGTATGTCCTTTTCCAAAACATTCTTAAATATCAGATAAAGATAAGAACAGATTATGGACGATATAGATATTGTAAGTAAGTTTTCTTTCGAGGAAACTGTTTCCAACCTAAGGGAAGAGATTAAAAACAGAAAGCTCACGGAATTCGCAGTATTCGACCACCGCTTGAACGCCGAAAAAGTTGGCCTTAAGATGAACAATTGCACGGTTTTTGTGTTTGGAAACCCTGCTATCGGTACATCTCTGATGCAGGAAATTCCGGCAATAGGCATTGATCTTCCGTCCAAGATACTGGTATACGAAGTTAATGCAAGTACACACATAAGGTTCAGGAGGATCGAAGATCTATTCAAAGAGGAAAGATCAAAGGAAGCGGTAAGGAAGCTTAACTCCGCCACCGAAGCCATAGCCAGAGAGATCGCCGGAATAAACCTTTGAAATAATTATCCTGTGTACGATTCTATTACTTGATTGATGAAAGATCGGTCTTCTATCGAATCTAATGTTGTCCCATTCAAAGCTGATCATCAGGAAACTCTATTATATTCCTGCAAGGACTATATCCGGGTATTACTCGGATAATTGTTCTCATCTCTTTCAAAATTATGATAAGCAAAGTACGCATCTGGTGATACATTGTTCGAAGACAGATCCTTTTTTGCTTCTGGAAGATCAGGAATTCTGGAGAACAGAATCCATTACCCTGCGGTTCTGGATCCCCACTCAGAAGATTTTGTTACTATATTCGGTGGGTTATTAAGAGATGACTTGGTACCTTGGAATTTTGTCTCCTCCCAGGATCATTATATAGAACTGGGAGAGGATATTCTCCTAATTCCAGACATAAATTCAATTGTTCAGAGGCCTAGAAAACTTATTAGACTGCTTACAGAGATAAGAAAGAGGTATGGTTATTCCAGACTTATATACGCTCAGGGATTCAGTGACCCTTACATCATTCCCGCTCTTGTTTATCTGGGGATATCATTTTTTGACAATACTCAGTCAATTCTGGAAGGGAGTGAGGGCATCAAGTATACCCCATTCGGAAGGATACGGAACGGAGAGGACAATTCATCATCAAATTCAGAGTATGTTTCCCAGATTGCAAAATATTGCGCTCTAGCCGTTGAAGGTGGAACTCTAAGAGAGCTTGTAGAGAGAGCATCTGTCAGTTCTAGAGCAATTGAGATACTCAGGCATTCGGATGAGGTTATGTATGATAATATTGAGGCCGGATTTCCAAGATACACTTCCAGTATCATTGCCGGAAGCCTTGAATCACTGAAAAGGCCGGATTTGAGGAGATACAGATCCTATATATCTGAAGAGTACACCCTTGAAGATGGGGGACTAATAGCTCTGTTAATCCCATGTACAGCAAGAAAACCATATTCTTCATCCAAGACCCATCAGAGGCTTTTCAAAGCACTGGGAAACAGACGTAGAAAACTACATGAAATAATTGTAACATCCCCCGTAGGATTGGTTCCAAGAGATCTGGAGAGAACATACCCGCCTGCATTCTACGATATTCCAGTTACAGGGCAGTGGTATCTTGAAGAGCAGAGAATGATCAATTCAATGCTAGATCAATATTTTGCGAGAAACAAATACAGCAGGGTTATAGCGTTTATTGATGAAACGCTCAGATTCATAGGTGATCATCTACCTGCTGGATCTGAAGTTATATTCTGGGACAAGCATTCCGGAGACAAAGAGTTCTCTGCACTGCTTGATTCCATTGATATAGGGATCAGTGAAGATAAACAGATTAGACGAAATACAAAGATGCAGGAATTCATCTCTATTGCCAGGTATCAGTTTGGCAAATGGATTGTGCCCTATATTTCAAGGTCAAGAATAATAAAAAACTATGACCGAGAAATGCTGGTTTATGAAGGAAAACCTGCTTTAGTTTTTCACGAAGAGAGGGGGCTCTTTTCAATTACAAAAAATGCTGCAAGCTGGTTCATTGACAATTCCAGATACCTAGTGGAAATAGATGATTTCAAGCCTACTGCCAATATCTATGCTGTAGGTATCAAAGACGCATCCTCTGATATCAGACCTGGAGACGAGGTTGTGCTCCATCACGCAGGTGAAATACGGGGTGTAGGCACCGCAAAAATGCCAGTGGATGCAATGAGATCTCTCAGGAAAGGTGTAGCAGTCAAGGTCAGAAATTGAAGATTGAACAGAGGCCATATAGAAGCGCTTTATCGTTGCTCTTCATGAAAAAGAAGACTGTACAAAACTTTTAATACATGGCTTGTCTCTAATAGTGTTTGTCACCAAAATCAATAGCCCTCCTGGTAGTTGGGATGGTTCTAATTTCCGGAGTATTCGTATTCTTTCATGTTGATTATCCTGCTTCACCGGCACAAATAACAATAACACCTCCCAAGAATTTTCAGCCTCCTCAAATATACAAGTACGAAAATTACAATAAATACGGCCTTGGGGGAAGTAATACCTCATTCAAGGACTACGGCAATTCAACTGTTGTAATGCAGGGGTACGCCAGAAATGCATCAAACGGGGCCCCATTGGGAAACATGACAATGTATTCTGCTGTACTTTCAGTAAGTACTGCTGTAAGGACAAGCAGCAGTGGGTTTTACCAGATTGTCTTCCTTCAAAGCGGATATGGCAAGTTCGCCTTTGAAATGTTTCAATATAATGTTCTCTATACTCAGAATTATCTTCCGCTAAATGCTACAGTTTGGAACAATCTAAGCTTTAACCCCTCTCCAAAGTATGATATCAGCGGTTCCACCTTATACAATGGGACGCCCGTAAGTGACGTTGGCCTGACGCTTTCAGATCCCTGGGGTGCGTATAAAACGTCCTCTTCCTCTTCAGGTCAATTTTCACTGGAGGCAGTGGCAGGTAATTTCAGTATAACTGCTTCAAAACGTGGATTTTCAAATTTAACAGTACCAGGTTATGTAAACGTGACTGATTCAACTATTTCAGGTTTGAAAGTTAATCTCATTTCAAACAATCAAACAGGCGCTTTCATAACCGGGGACGCAAGGAATATGCTTGGCCAGAGAATATCCAGTTATTCAGTATACTCTGCAACCACAGGCCAGTACGCCACTTTGAGTTCAGGGGAATATTCAGTTGCTGCGGACTTCGGAAACAATCATATCGGGGCCTCGTCTGAAGGATATCAGAACGATTCTGTATATGTAGCAGTGCGTTCAAGCCCCACATACTACAATTTAACTCTAGCCTCTGAGAACCCCTTTAAAAATACAATCCAGCAACCTTCTTATACTGTACCTCAGCAACTCTCGTCATACTTCGCTGCCTATATCGATAATAATGCATCGCACCCTGATTATGCAGTCAGCCTGAAAACAACAATCACTGGCCTTATGAAGCTGAATGGAACATCAGGAGTTGCGGCATCGCAAAGATTCGAAGTTCTTACAAGTGTAAACGGCACTTATTTCGTTAAAAATATTACTACAAACGCAAATGGCCAGTATTCATTCAATATGACATTCCCTGGCCAATACAATTTCAGCATTATATCTCAGCTGTCTAAACCTTTCAACCTGTCCGGGAATCTTCAGGGAGGGTCCTTGCTGAAAAACCTGAATCTGGCCCCCAGCTCATCTGGGATAGAAAATATTCACTTACACACCACAGGGCTTAATGGAAGTGGATTATCTGGCGTAAATGTTAATGTAACATCCGGGACAAACGGACCCTCCATTTACTCAAATTATACTGGAGGTAAAGGAAACATAAGCCTTAACCTCACATCCGGTGGATACTCAATACATCTGTCTAAACCAGGGTACGTGAATAAGACTGTCAGCATCTCTCCAGGAAATGCAAGCATCAATGAAAGTCTGACCACAGTCAGTTCAATAGGCAATGGAACATCTGTATGGCCACGTTCATCTGGATTGCCCGGGACGAATTCTTCCCAGATTCAGGGAGAAATGAACAGCACTTTCCCAACTCCTACCACAGTCAATTATAACCACAGTTCATTCATTCTTAAACTGATGAATAACTCCAAACCTATCTCCGGAGTTCAGGTGGCATTATTCATATATGTCAATTCCCAGTATTATCTTATGAAGGCAGATACTAATTCATCTGGTGAAGTGACTGTAGCCCTGCTTTACGGCGGGACCTTTACTGTGCTTCCTGAGGCTATGGATTACAATGGCGTTCCATTCAGTGTAAATACATCCTCTATTCCTGATTCGGGACACATTTTTACAGATAATATGGCTGGCAAACCTCTGTTCACTCTTAGGATAACACTGCAGAATCCTTATAACTATTCTGGAGCAGCACCCCCCTCGAATGGCATGAACTCAAGCAACTATCTGCTTCCAGCAACATTCACATCATACTATCAAAGTGGGTCAAACCTCACAATACTCAACTATTCACTTCCTGATGGTAACTACATATTCAACTATACGAATCCGTACTTTGTTCCAAACAGCACTCAGGTGAATCTATCATCCAATTCTGTTAAAACGATCAAACTGGAACCATTCCTTGTGATTCTTAATTATTCAAGCCCAGTAGAATTCAAAGTTTCAGTAAGTGGGCCAGTACCAAATGGTCTAGATCTGTCGGGTTCAGGCATCTATTACTTTGCTGAATATTCCGGAGCAGTCTCCACATTCATCTACCTTGGAAACAATTTGGCAAAATCCACTTCATATACCCTGACTGATGCATCTCCTGTTCAGACCCTAAATCTGAACATTTCTGATCACACTGTGTCAGAGAAAAGCAAAGAAGCAGATTCTAACAATTATGTTTATTACAATTTCACTTTCATGGGGGGTTCTCAGAAGGAGTATCTAGAATCAATTAATTATGGAGATATCAATATTGGTGCAAATTACACCCTTGCCAGCAATGGTACCTTTGTCACTCCGACAATGAATGGCAGCAATTCTTTGGAGTTCACGAATTATTTCATTATCGTTCCAGGAGGGGTAAATAACTTTAGTCTCTCATATTATTTCCCATCCCATAATGTGACACTTGCAAGTGTTAATGCCAATTATCTGACTGTGAATCTCAGCTGAGGTGAATAAATGGGGCTATTCTCCAATGATAAGAAAAAAGTTAAGACTGTAAAGAAAAGCAGCAAACCAGCCAAACAGAAATCGAAGGCAGGCAGAAATGTACAGACAGTTGAGACGGTCGTGGAGGTTAAGACTGTTGGCGACATTCCGCCAATGCTTGAAGCTCGAAAGTTGCTGGGTGAAGAGCATCTGGAAAAAGCCGCCTCAGTTACATATCAAGCCGCAAGGGATGATTACTGCAGATACTTTTCACGGCCCAGATCAACTGGTTCAGGTGAAAGGGATTTTATAATCAGGGAGATCAAGGACCTGAAGGGTTCTATTGGTACTGGAGCTCTTGTTGACGGTTTTTCAATGCACGAAGCTCTCGATGGCATTAGCCCGACAAGTGATTTGGAAAAGGAGAGGCTTAATGCACTGAAACGAATCGTGACATATTTCCTGAACTATTATGAGCCTGCCAGGTTCGCAAAATCTGTACAGTTCTCCGGAGACGAGATGCTGGACAAATTTGAAGGTATATATAATTACATGGACATAATGAAACTGTATTTCGCAGATGCTATGCGGGAGTGACAAATGGTCAGCGAAACTTACATAGGCTCAACCCTTCTTTCATTAATAGAAGGTTTTCCTGGCAGGATAGAGTCTAACCCGCTCATGTTACTGAGTTTTGTCATACCCATACTGGTAATTTGGATTTCATCGCTTGCCATCAGGGGCTTTGCAAGAAGAACAAAAATAGATGCCCCGCCCACTCTGGAACAGAAGCGAGAAAAGTTTGTGATTCCAAGGGATTTCTTCACGGGAGAGGCAGACCATGTAAGGAGTATGGATATTGAACACTTTCTCGTGCCGATTAAACATGATTTTGAGGTACTTAAGGGGTACCCTCAGTATTTTGAGTCCCTTGAGAGAAGGTACAGCAAGTTCTCACGCATGGCTGAAAGCAGCCGGCCGAAGAAGAAGAAACGGGGAGAGGAGGGGAAAATGAAAACATTCAATGAAATGCTGAATTTATACAACAGGCTCAGAAGATCAAGATTTGAAACCATCGAATTTGAGGAGGAAGAAAACTGATATGACAGAGGAATACAGTGATGGAGAGGTAATTGAACTCAGGAATACTATTAGAAAAATAGAGCAGAGGATAGGTAAGAAAGTTATAGGGTCAGAGCCTATAGTGCGTTTTCTTTTCATTTCACTTATTAGCAGAAATCATATGTTGTTGGAAGGAGTCCCAGGCCTTGCAAAGACAATGCTTGCCAGCGAGTTTTCGAGAAATCTGAACATGGATTTCAAAAGAATTCAGTTTACACCCGATATGCTGCCAAGTGACATCACTGGAAGTATTGTATTCAATATGGAACAGAGGAAGCTGGAATTCAGGAGGGGCCCCATCTTTGCCAACGTGCTCCTTGCGGATGAAATAAACAGAACTCCCGCAAAGGTACAGTCGGCATTGCTGGAGGGGATGGAAGAAATGAAGGTGTCTGTGGGAGGTGAGGATTATCCTCTCCCGGAGCCCTTCCTGGTCATAGCCACTCAGAACCCGATAGAGCAGGAGGGAACTTTTCCCCTGGCAGAGGCCCTTATGGACAGGTTTCTTTTCCGTTATATCCTGACTTACCCATCCAGAGAAGAGGAGATGGGAATACTCCGGTCAATAAGCTTAGATCAGGATCAAGATGAGTTCCTCATTGACTCAAACAAGATAATTGCCCTTCGAAAGGAAGCCAGACAGGTTTACGCCAGTGAGGAGATAATAACTTATATCGTGGACATAATAAGGCAGACAAGAACCAATGATCTGGTTCTCGTCGGAGCAAGCCCAAGAACATCTGCGAAATATCTCATGGCGGCCAAGGTTAACGCTTTGCTTAACGCCCGTGATTATGTAATTCCGGAGGATGTAAGGTTTCTTTCACAGGCTCTTTTAAACCACAGGCTAATTCTGAGGCCTGAGGCACTTCTTGAAAGCGGTGGCGACGGGTACAGCACATCAAACAGGATAATTGAGAGGATAGTTAATTCAGTCGTGTCTCCAAGATGATAAAGAAGTCAGGGCTTGCCCTCCTTGGGGTAATGTCCTATGGGATAGTTGAATCGATTATATTCGGCTATGAATATTTCATCGTATTCTCGTTCATCCTATTCTTCATAATCAGCTCTGACATCATACTTTTCAATAAGTTCACAAGTCCTGCACTTGAAAGAATCCGGGTGGATAGAGTAATGGAAAACGATTTTACACGGAAGTATCTTGAAAAGCAGGTGACCCTGAAGTTTTACAACCCAAACAGGAACCTTGTGAAATTTCATTATTACGACACACTATCTGATAACTTCAGCTCCTCAGGGGAATTTGAAGGGGAGATTGCACTGAAACCCGGAGAGACAAAAACTGTGAGTTACAGTTTCAAGTGTTTGTCAATCGGAAAATTCGAAATAGGCCCCCTTCGGCTTTACACTGAAGATCCTATGAAACTCTGCATTGAGAATGTTGCCATAGAGAAGGCAAGCGCCATAAAGGTGGGTCCATCAATGTCAGATGTTTTCACACAGAGGAGTGAACGCCTCAGTAATTTCCTCTTCACTGTTGGGATACATTTCTCGAGGAAGAGCGGCCAGGGCTATGATTTCTATGGAATAAGGCAGTATGTTGAATCTGATGACTTCAGATACGTTGCATGGAACCGTTATGGGGCAATAGACGGCGATGATCTTTACATAAAGCAGATGGAGGAGGAGAGGCAGATTGACGTATACTTTGTTCTGGATTACAGCACAGGAGTAAATGCCGGATATAACGGAATGAGAATGTATGACAGAATGGTTTCCGCTGTCATCAATGCATCTTACTCTATTCTGAAGAATCGTGATGGCATAGGTTTCCAGATAATTTCCTCTGAAATAGATGAGTTCATTCCAGCCAAAAAATCTGAAGATCCTATAAAGAGTCTCGAAAAGAAGGTGGCGGAGTTGAGGCCTTCCGGCGATTTTTATATTTACGACGCCCTACAGAAGATCAGGCAGAACTTCAAAAAGAATGCTGTTGTATTCATTGTATCGCCATTCTCCTATCCCGAAAATTTCCGAGCACTCAACAGGTCTAAATTCAACACAGGCCATCCAACTTATCTTTTTATTCCGGACAGATATGATTTTGAGCCACAGCCTGAAAGTGAGGTGGGAAAGAAGCTTCTTATGAGCCTTGAAATCAAACAGAGAAGAAATCTAAAGGCAGTAACGGCATTTTTCAATGGTGTCGGAATTAAATCCATCGTTGCCCGGGACAGGGAATTGATAGCCAGAATACTGGCAGAATACAGGTATGCAAGAACACTGAACCTGGGGAGCTGATCATGAACGTTACAAAATACATCCTTAACACTATGGTTCTTCTGCCTTCCATTGTTCTTTTGTTTTATGTACTCCCAGAGCTTGTTCATGTAATTTACGTGGTTCCATTTGCAGTGATAACTGCCCTTCCAGTCATAAAGAGGTTTCTCCCGCAGAAATATAGGGGGGATGTATACATGCTTGCCCTCTTTGTAATTGCCATTCTGGTGCTGGTCACACTCTTCCTTGACCTGCGATTATTGCCTGATACACCATTTGTCAGTGTTTTCAGAATACCACTGGACACACAGACATTCATCACGCTCTTCATCTCTGTTTCATCCGTTTCGGTCATCGAGGGAATCCTTGCAAAAAATGTTAACAGGGCAGTCTCCGCGCTATTTGTATCCATTCTGCCCCTTCTTGATCAGGTATTCACAGTATTCCTGGTAACTCAGGGCCTATCATATTTTGCTGCACTGTCAGAGGCATATTCTTATCAGTTCATTTCCATTTTAGCCCTTATATTCACAGGGTCAACAAACATAGACGGAGTTAAGTTTCCCCCTCCACTTTCCACATTTCAGTCACCGCTTAACAATTTCGTCCTTGTTGCCATGATAATCGCCATTATAGGCTTCATACTTTATTTCATAATTGTTGCTGATCAGAAGCACAGGGCGGAAACTGTCTCATTGATGTCAGCCCCTATATTCATGGGTGCACTCATAGGTGTACTAACCTTTTCAGCCATCGTTGTACTGGAATCCGTGAACCTTCAGCTATTGGGTGGAGCGGTTGCTGTTATGGCCACTCTGATATACATGTCACGCTCCTCTCCCGACCGCAGAAGGAAAAGACAGAGAAAGAAAGCTACAGTTAATAGCAAATGATCAATATTAGGGAGAATGACCTCATTTCTTTTCAAAAATGGCATAGTAATATCACAGAACAGTAAAAGAGAAGTTTTCAGAGGCAATGTGCTTGTAAACAACGGGATTATAGAGTACGCTGGAAAGGAGACCAGAGAAGCAGATGAAATTATAGACTGTACACACAAAATTGTCATGCCTGGTTTGATCAACACACATACACATGTGGCAATGGCCCATCTAAAGGGCCAACTGGATGACATTCCACTTTCATCATTTCTTGAAAAGACATTTGTTCTGGATGGACAGAGATCAGAGGAAGGACTATACAGATCAGCAGTTCTTGGGTCTATGGAAATGCTTAATTCCGGAGTGACTTCATTTCTCGATCTGTATTACAGCGAGGATGTAATTGCAAAGGCTTGCATGGGCACGGGCATAAGAGGGTTTCTTTCATGGAACACACTGGACCAGGATAAGACAACCCAGAAAGGCGATACCATTTCAAATGCCGAGAATTTTATCAAAAAACATGTTCGCTCAGATCTGGTAAGGCCTTCTATAGGGGTTCAGGGAGTATATGTGGCTGAAGATGACATATTTATGAAAGCAAAGGAGGTTTCAGCAAGATATGGGACTATTGTCCACCTCCACCTGTCTGAGACGAGGGAGGAGGTCTATAATTTTGCCAGAGACCATGGTGGAGAGAGGCCAATTGAACATCTTCACCGAATAGGTTTCCTGGGCAGTTCTGTGGTAGCAGCCCATTGTGTCTGGGCAAATTCAAGTGAGATATCATACTTGGCAAAGGATGAAGTGAAAGTGTCATGGAACCCAGTCAGCAACAGCAAACTTGGGGTTGGTGGTATCGCCCCGGTGATTGAGATGATGCAGAAAGGGATCAAAGTGAGTATCGGTTCAGACAGTTCAGGCAGCAATAATTCACTGGATGTCATGCAGTCCATGAAATTTGGTGCGCTGATGGTCAAGAACCAACGGTGGGATCCGTCAGTTATAAAGGCTAATGATATACTGGATATGGCTACGGTTGTCGCTTCCAAGTCACTGGGTGCATCAGATATAGGTTCCATAGAGCCCGGAAAGAAAGCAGACATCATAACTCTAGACACAGCTAACCCGCGGCTCTTTCCCACCAACGAAGAGAACGCCATATCGAATGTGGTGTATTCCGCAGATTCCTCTTGTCTATCCGATGTTATGGTTAATGGCGATTTCAGAAAGAGATCTGGGATACTGCTGGCAATGCCTTACAAGGATTGGAAAAGGGAAGAACTGGTCTGAGCTTTAACAGAGGGATAATAAGGCAATTCTATTCTAAAATTAGTATAGAAAATATTTAAAGCCCAGAGTAATGCGGAGAGGAATATCATGAGTTGGCAGGAAGCCGAAGTTAGGGAACTTAAAGTAGGAAGATACATGCTTTTGGACGATGCTCCATGCAAGATTATGGAAATTACAATGTCCAAACCAGGGAAACATGGTGAGGCCAAAGCCCGAATTGTTGCTATTGGGGTTTTCGACAACGCAAAAAGAAGTGCGGTATTTCCAGTAAAGCACAAGGTTAAGGTTCCAATAATAGAGAAGAAGAATGCTCAGGTTCTCTCCATATCAAACAACGAAGTACAGCTGATGGATTCTGAGACATTCGAAACATTCCTGGTCCAGGTGACGGAAGAGGATCTTGGAAAAATCCAGGCAGGAACAGAGGTGTCCTATTGGGAGGCCATGGGCGTCAGGAAGATCATGCTTCAGAACTGAGTGAATTCCTCAGTTTGAAGAAGGTAGCAGATGCCACTTTCGGTTATGAGGATTCAAAGTACGTAATTTTTGGCGTACCATTCGACTGCACCTCAAGTTTCAGGAGGGGTTCGAGAAAAGCTCCAGCAGCAATAAGAGAACATTATGACAATCTTGAGTCTTATGATTTCAATTATGGCGTGAATTATCCTGACATCCCCATTGCAGATCTGGGAGACCTTGCTGTTGGAGAGGATGCTGAAGAGGTCGTGAACGATGTAGAAAACATAGTTCGGATCATCCGTTCGGATAATAAAATACCTGTAATGCTTGGCGGAGAGCATTCAATAACAGTAGGTGCTGTAAGAAACTTCAAAGATTCGCTCTTTGTTGTAATAGACGCTCATTCTGATTTCAGGATGGAGTATTTTGGGAATCCATACAACCATGCATGTGTGACAAGAAGGGCACTTGAAATACTGGGTCCAGGAAAGTGCGTATCTGTGGGAACAAGATCAGTGTCAATGGAAGAGTTTGAAAGTGACCAGTGGAAGGATGTAAGGTTCATCTCATCAAGGGAGGTCTCAAAAACTGGAATCGCTGGAGTGGTAAGAGAGATACTTGACCATAATCCGGGTAGCATATACTTCTCAATTGACATGGATGGCATTGATCCGTCATATGCTCCTGGAGTTGGAACACCGGAACCCTTCGGGTTAAGAGACTCTGATGTAAGATATATGATCAACGAGTTGTCCCCCCTGATATCCGGGTTCGATATTGTGGAGATCACTCCTGTCTATGATAACGGAAACACATCGATGCTGGCTGCAAAATTTATTCAGGATTTTATTGGCAGCAGGGAAGGAAAAAGAAAATTCTAGAATATTTCAAAGCCCCAGTTTTCCTGCCAGTTCCTTTCCTTTTGTTATTTCTATTTTACATGGTGTAGGGAGCTTGATTGAAGCCTTGTGAAGGGCATCCCTCAATTTTTTTGCCTTGTCGGATGTTGTGCGTGCAACCATTATTATGTCACCGGACTTAACCCTGGCAGCAGTTCCAACAGGCTTTCCGAAAGCATTTCTCATTCCACTTGAAATTCTGTCTGCTCCAGCCCCTGTGGCCATCTTATGCTCCCTTATCACCTGATGAGGATATGGTCTTATCTGGAGATAATATGCATCAGCAGAAGCTCCTTCCAGCATTTTCCTGTTAACCGATATCCTTGCGGCTTCAAGAGCAACATGCCTGATCTGGCAGCTCTCCTCTGCAATTAGCCTGAATTCAAGCTCAAATTCCCTGTTCTGACTTCCCTGAACAAAGGTCGTGATCTTTGGATAAGGTACACCTCCCATGAACTCTCTTCTCGTATATGCCGGTCCGGAAATTTTGGTGTACATTCTAGCAGGTTTGGTTACCATCTGAATCTCTCAGGTGATTCTGAGTACCTATAAATATTAAGCGATTCAATGTCTAAACGCCGAATAAAACTTGCCTCCATTTGAACGATAGGATATTTCTAATACCGGGTAATACCCACTTTTAGCAATATTGTATTATTTACAATTAATAACATATATATAAAAGTAAAACATTGAGGAAGAATGACCAGACGGACATTAATTGATGTGGCCCATATAACTTCCAGAGGGACCTCATACAGGATAACCATTCCTCAAAGGGTGGTCAAGAAACTGAATCTTGGCCCTGAAGATATTGTGGCGTTCTATGAGGATGAAGGGGTTAAAATAGATAAACTGCAGTGAATCTGGGGTTCTGGTTTAATAAAAGCCTAAGTTAACCGGTTCTTTCAGTGATATTTTTTACCATCCGCAGCATGCCTTTTCATGGAGGAGGGCTCTGCAAGTGTTGATTCCAGAAGGTTGTTTCTCAACAGCTTTTTCTTTTCCTCAGGATGGTTCACGCTTTCCTTTGCCTTCCCTCTTATTCTATTGAGCCAGGGATACAGTTATGAAATCATAGGGATTCTGGGTCTGGCAGGTGCAGCACCTTTCCCAATAATGGCTGCACTGTACCTTTATTCTGGTAGAAGGATGATTCTATACGGAATATTGTTTCCTCTATTTTTTCTGTCCATGGTATCAGTTATCCTTGTATTTTTCTATTCAGAAGAGGTCCTTATAATTGCAATACTCGCAACTATTTTGCAGGCACCCTGGTGGATCTCCACAGAGATCAATCTTAATTCCCTTGAAAGTTCCAGCAACGCAGAAAAATATTCTGTCGGCTGGGGGATTCCAAATGCCGTCATTCCAATCCTTATGGGGTTTATCCTGCAGTTCAGCCAAATCTATGTGCTGTTTCTTTTCGCATTTGCAGCATTTGTAGCAGCCCTTTTCTTTACACCGAGGGTTGGAGCAAGAAAGAGAATTGTAAGAAAGGACAGGGTGGAAGTCCGATTCAGTCTGGCACTTCTTTTTGCTGGCCTTTTTTCAGGGTTCCTTTACTTTATACTGGAACCTACCATGAAGTCGTCAGGTTATTCCTATGGCATAATAGGAATAGTTATTGGAATATATGGCATATCTTCAGCCGCTTCATATATTGCGCTTAACTACATTCCTGATATAGGGCTGAGGTCTTATGCAATATTATCGGCTGTTCTGATAGCACCGGTTGGACTGCTGGGATTCTTCTTTCAGATCTATGTGATAATATCTGTTGTTATACTGGGAGGCCTTGGAGTTTCTCTTGCCATGTCAAAGATACTTTCACATCTCATAGGGATGTATCCTCCCAGAAAAGGTGTCTTTTTCTACGAGACTTTCTTTGGGATTGGTTTCATCATTGGCTCCTTTGGACTTGATTCAGCCTTTCAGTTTATTGGGAGAACAGTTATGTCGCTTATCCTCATTCCAACTGTTGCATATGCAGTTATAATGGCTACTTCATATGGGAAGGGATTGTCAGTAGCTGGAGCCTCGTAGGCCTCTCAGTGCAATGTTTGGTTCTGCCACAGCGTCACGCTCTATTTCATGGCCACATTTCAGGCATTTCAGATCCATATTCCCGAGTACCTCAAATGTGTAATTCCCACAAGATGGGCATGTTGACCTTATGAACAGGTTCTTGAAATTAATAACTGGGTCAGGCTTTTCTGGCTTAAAATCATGCAGATCATCAACAGATGGTTCATTACCGGCACTGCTTGGGGCCCTCATTCCTGTACGTTTCTGAGAGAATGTGAAAATGGATGCCATACCCAGGAACGCAAAAAAGAGAAGGATGAAAGTGAATGCTGTAGAATATAAGGATGTGGCTCCAACAAGAGAGATCAGCACATTGCTCATGGTGACAGCAAAATTCAGTGTAAAGCCCTTAAGAAAACCAATTCTTATGAACGCTAGATTCAAAAATGCGAATACTACAAAGGTGAAGAGTGTTGAAATGACTCCTCCGCCGAAGATGATCGCTACAGGTATGGCCGAAAGCATCGCTATGAGTGATGCAGTTCTTGTTGGGACAGGCATAGAAAAAAAGCCCTTATCGTTTTTGCGTCTTGAAAATCCATAGAAAACTATAAGTGCGATACCGAGAAAAGCCACCTGCACCAAAGTCTCAGACAGAAGTGACGAAGCCAGGATGAAATTCTCTCCTGGAATAGGTATGTTGTATGGGAAAGAAGTAGAGATTGCAGGATCAAGAAAACTTTCTACCTCCGAGAAAATAAGTTCAATGAGAATGAATATGGTGAAATATTTCCCAAACTCCCATGAGGTGTTCCCATCTTTTCCAACACCAATTCTGTCTCTTGTGAAGAATGTTAGGACGGCGGCTGCTGGAATTATAATAACAAGAGCAAGAACCAGGTAAATGAAAGAAGGAGTAAGAGGTATGGTTAAAAAGAGAAAGTCAGCAGTGTTCAGAGATTCTATGGCAGAAAGATTTGGAACCGAATCAAATGCTGCATATAGAACAGTAAGAATAACAGCTACAACCAGAATAAGAGAGAGGAATGATAGGACCTTTTCAAATGTTCCAGCCTTCCCGTCCATTTATGAGAGATGATTATTTCTTATTCAAGTGTTATGTTTATTCTTCTCGATATTTTGCCCTTAACCAGGTTAGTCTTATAGTTTATCTTTCCAACCTCTGATGTCTTCAGCACATCCGTGCCAAACTCCATCTGGTCCGGTATCCCTTCCAGATGCATGATCCTGATTCTTTCATAATCGGGGACAACAGACTTACATATTGCAAGCATCTCTTCCTCTTTCATGAACTGTTCTCTTGGCATTTCCGAGAAAGTTACACTTTGATTGGCAGATACTATATCATTTGCCTTGCTGAACAACTCAGAAACCATGTCCTCCGTTATGTTATCCAGTTCAAGATCCATCCAAGCTGAATCATCATACGTCTGGTTAATTCTCACCGTTGCCTTGAATAGCTTGTAAGAAAGGCCCATGAGTATCTTCAGGGCTGTCCTGAACCTCATGTGCATGTATCTGACGTCCCAGTCAAGAACCTGGTGTGCAATCTTTCCGTTTACATCATCAGGGAAAGTATCATGGGACATAAGGTGTATGCTTTCTCCGTCAAGCCAGGTGTCAACAATGATGTACTCCCTGCCATCTATAACGACCTTCCCCCTGTCATTGGGCTGCCCATGACCCGTAGGAAAGAATACTGATCTGTCCAGAACAAGATCAGTAAACTCATGCCATACAACTTTGCTGTCTGCTTCTCTGGCATACTGATCTTTCAGGAATAGAAATTCTGTCTCCATCATTACATGAATGTAGAGTAATATAAAGTTTTGAGGGAGATAAAGATGAGAATATCTCCACTTTAGAGAACAGGCAAATCCTAATATTGGGCTCTGTGATTCGTACGGCAGAAACCGCTTCTGTCAATTGTGATCTTTATGGAGCCATCCGTGATTGATTATATGTATTCTCTTATGCGGGAAGGCATAAAACTAGACCTCGAGGTAACGAGGGAATTCAACAGCATGCTGGGTAACCCGGATAGAAGTTTCCAGTCAGTGCATGTAGCAGGCTCTAACGGTAAAGGCTCCACTTCAGCATTTGTATATAATATCCTTCAGAACTCTTCAAAGACTGGGATCTATACTTCGCCTCACCTTGTAGACTTTAACGAGAGAATAGTATCGGGGCGCAACTCCATACCGGATGACTACATAGAGAAATTTATTAACGATTACAGGGGAAAAATAGAATCTCTTAGGAAAAAGAATAGAAATCCCACGTTCTTTGAACTTACGACGGTTCTGGCATTCAAATACTTTCAGGATACTGGCTGCAAATATGCCTCAGTCGAGGTAGGGCTTGGAGGAAGGCTTGATTCAACAAATATAATTTCCCCCATGGTCAGTGTCATAACTCAGGTGGGTTACGAGCATGCAATGAAATTAGGCTGCTCATTGACTTCAATAGCTTTTGAGAAAGGCGGCATAATCAAAAAAGGAATTCCTGTTGTCCTAGGAGACAACAAGCCTGAAGTATACGCAACTGTCAAAAGGATAGCAGAATCCAGAGGTTCTGAGTTACACTGCTCCTGGAAAGATGCTGTCACAGAGGATTTCAGCGTTTCAGTTGATGGTGTTAAATTCAGACTCAAGACAGGCAATAGAGAATACAGGATTTCCTCTTCACTACCCGGCCTTTTCCAGAGGAATAACATAATCTGCTCTGTTCTGGCATTGGAGAATTCCGGGGAGTCAGTGTCAAAAGCCAGAATAGAAAAAGGTATCACCAACACTTGCTGGCCAGGCCGTATGCAGGTCATATCCAAGGATCCGCTGGTTATAATGGACTCCTCACATAATCCGCCGGCCGCCCACTCTCTGGTATCAAGTTACAGGGCAATTTCCAGTCGGGAACCGCTTCTTCTTGTAGGGATGCTATCAGACAAGGATGTAGACAGTTATCTGAAGATTCTCCGCGGCCTTAGCAGCAGAGTAGTTTTTACTACGCCTGAAGAACCAGAGAGGGCCATACCTCCAGCAGAAATGTACAGCATGTATTCAGGCCTTTTCCGCGAGGCCCGTGTAATCGAGGATCCGGTGACGGCATATGATGAATGCATATCCTCAGGTTCAGATGTTCTGGTCACAGGTTCTATGTATCTTTTGGGCCGGATAATGAGGGAGAAGGGAATAAAAGTGAAATTTTTTAACAAGGAATGAGGCTTCGGAAGATTCTGCATGCACCACTGTTAAAAATTTGCCTTACGGAATCAAAAAAGATTTTTGTATAACTGAAGACTTGCTATAATTCTGGTAGATTCAATGAATCCGTTCTTCAATTTTACTGAAAATTCTGGCATTATTACAGGGAATCTGGACACACTAGGCAGTTCATTTGTTCCTGAAAAGCTCCCCCACCGTGAGAAGGAAATAGAGCACATGGTTCGGATTCTGGCAAGTATAATGAGGAAACAGAGGCCTTCAAATCTTATCCTTTACGGTAAAACAGGTACAGGGAAAACAACTGCAGCCCATCATGTCACTAAATTACTTTCAGAAGCTACAGGCCCTTCAACAAAGGTGATATACTGCAACTGCCAGATATATGATTCACCATACTCAATACTTGTCAATGTTGTCAATACCCTTAAGGGTGACACAGATGAGCAGATTCCATCTCTTGGATGGCCTCTAGACAGAATCTATCTGGAACTGATGAGGTTGCTCTCCAGGGAAATGGGGGCGCTCGTAATCATACTGGATGAACTTGACAAACTGATCCTTAAGAATGGCGGTGATTCTCTCTATGTGATTCTGAAGATTATAGATGATTCCTCCAGGACAATAACGTCAATTATCGGCATAACCAATGATGCACATTTTATAGAAACACTTGAACCAAGAATTAAGAGCAGGCTTAATCAGGAAAGTGTTGTATTTGCCCCTTACAATGCCGATCAGTTAAGGGATATTATCAGCTACCGTCTTAAAGGGGTTGTTAAGGAAGAGAGCGTGGAGCCCTCAGCTATCAGCCTCTGCTCCGCA
>JAJZZQ010000085.1 GCA_021797525.1 Thermoplasmata archaeon
CTGGAATGTTGCACAGAGGAGGGATGACAGAATAGATAACGCTTTATTCTGCACCGGCGTGTGGCATAATCTGTTCAATATGGGTAGGTCTTAGAATAGCGTCCCACACTCGGAAAAATCAACAATTTGTGGGAGAGTGGAGTTCTTTTATCAATTGAGTAATTTATTGATCATTAATATGAAATGATGAGCTTTCTGATATGTTGGCAGGCTTCTCAAATTGAATCGTTATGCTAATCTACTTTTGTTAAGGTAAAGTTTACAAACTCATAAATAGTCAGATTCACATTGTGAGAATGCCTGAAGAGAAAACTGAAAGAGAATGCAGCCAGTTAAGCAATAATATCCAAGAAAGTGCATTTTCGGCTCTCCGCTTTATTCGAGAAGATTAGTAAACCCTTATATTTACTAATTCCACAAACACCCATAAGGTATTCAAACAGGAGTACCAAAGTTTTAATACAGTGTTAATTTGGATTAATACTTTTGCGTTAACTTTATATATTTTACTATGATACATGATATGATGAAAGTTCCCGCTAAAATAGAACAAAAACTCGATAATCAGATAATAGTAAAAATGGATGGTTGCCCGAAGCTCAAATCAAAGGTACTGGACGAATCGGGTAGGAACATTGGAAAACTAATAAGGATCTTCGGTCCGGTTAAATCACCATATGGTCTGGTGGCAGTCACAGGTCAGCTAGAAGGTGGGAACAATCTGTTCATCGAATATAAGGAGGTGTAAGAATGACTGGTGAAATTGAGAAAAATGAAAAGAAGAAGAATATCGAAGAAATTGATAAATGTCCGGAATGTAGCTCCACGCAGTTGGTAAGAGACTACGAGAGAGGTGAATTGATATGCAACAACTGCGGCCTTGTAATCGATGACAGCTTCATAGATCAGGGTCCAGAATGGAGGGCTTTTGACTCAGAGCAGTCAGAATCCCGTGCAAGAACTGGATCGCCAATGACTTTCACAATTCATGACAAAGGTTTGTCAACAGACATATCATGGAAAAACAAGGACTCTTATGGCAAGTCAATTCCGACCAGGAATAGGGCCCAGCTATACAGGCTAAGGAAGTGGCAGAAGAGGATCAAGGTATCAAATGCAGCAGAGAGAAACCTTTCCCAGGCTCTTCAGGAACTTGAGAGGATGGCTTCAAATCTGAGCATTCCAAACGATGTAAGGGAGACTGCTGCAGTCATATATAGAAAGGCTGTAAAGCAGAACATGATACGGGGAAGGAGCATTGAAGGGGTGGTAGCTGGCTCCATATACGCTGCCTGCAGAATTACCAATGTGCCAAGAACTTTAGATGAGATAGCATCCGTCACCAGGGTCAAGAAAAAGGAGATAGGGAGGACCTACAGAATAATGAGCAGATTCCTCAAGCTTAACATAATGCCTTCAAAGCCAGACGACTACGTGAACAGATTCTGCAGCAAGCTTAAGCTCTCTATGGAAGCAAGAAAAAGAGCCACTGAGATACTAAAGATGGCACAGGAGCACGATCTGACTTCCGGTAAAGGCCCCACGGGTGTGGCTGCTGCAGCAATATATATTGCATCCTTGCTAACGGAAGAGAGAAGAACCCAGAGATCTGTGGCAGAAGTGGCAGGAGTAACAGAAGTGACTATCAGAAACAGATACAAAGAACTTACTGAGAAACTTTCTCTGAAGATGGAGGGCGAACCTCCACTATAATTCTTTCATTAATTTTTTTGAAATTTCATAGCATCTGAGAATGTCCTCAGAAAGATTGTATATCGATGATATTTTAAGATCTTTAACATCCACGGTCATTGTGCCATCTTTCACGGATACAGTAATATCATCATTATTGTCAGGGATTAATGATGAAGCTGCATTCTTCAGTACTTCTTCCTCATCACTAATGGTTATTCTGAGTGATACGTTCACAACATGAATATAGGAAAGTGAAATAAATTAATTCCCAATCAGGTTGCGAAGCTGAGGTTGCCGAGCCAGGTTAAAGGCGACAGACTCAAGATCTGTTTCCGAAGGGATCCGCCGGTTCGAATCCGGCCCTCAGCATCTATTCATTTTACAGTTATTTCCCACGTAGATGCTGGGATGTATACCTGCCTTAAGGATTAATAAAGATTTAACTGAGATTTTATGGGCTCGGGACTTCTATGATATAGACTCTGTGAGATTTTATTGATTCTTTCAGTGCTTCACGGAATTCGTCAGCGTTAGAGGCCTTGCGGTAATCTGCTCCGAAGCTTCCGGCAAGCATTTTGAAATCAGGGTTAGTGAATGATATATATTCCGGTTTGAAACCGGAGTCCTCCTGTTTCTGTTTTATCAGGCCATAAGAGCCGTTGTTTAGAACAATAACTGTGAATGCCAGATGGAGCCTGGAAGCTGTTTCCAGTTCCTGCAAATTCATCAGGAATCCACCATCTCCAGAAACAGATACCACACTTTCATGCGGCCTTTGAAGTTTTGCTGATACTGCTGCCGGCAGAGAACCTCCCATAGAGGCAAAACCGTTGTAAATTATTGTCCGGTTAGGGGTAGAGGGATGATACCACCTTGCCACCCAGACTTTGTGTATCCCAACATCTGAAATCAGGGTGCTGTCGGGAGGCAGGTCCTCGGTTAATACCTTCATTATGCCCCTTGGAATTTTGTGTGCTGAATCTGTGCCCTTATTGAGTTCGGCTAGCCTCTTCTTCCTGATCTCATCGTGAATGGAAGTATCCAAACGTCTTTTTACAAGGTCTGTAAGCCTGGAAACTGTTACGGAGATGTCACCGACAAGATCTATCTCTACCGGGAAATGTTCATCTGTTTCTGCGGCTGAGGTATGGATGTTTATTATCTTTCTCTTCGAGTCAGAATTCCAGGTTATGGGATCATATTCCACCAGATCGAATCCGATTGCTATGACCAGATCAGAAGCATGGAGTGGCCTCATCCCTGGAGGATAGGGTTTTCCCCCTACAACAAAAAGGTTTCTGGGATGTTTGAATGGTATAATTCCTTTAGCCATGAACGTTGAAACTGCAGGAATGTTGCATGTATCAACAAATCTGCTGACGGCATCCCATGCTTTTGATCTTACTACTCCGTTTCCAACAAGCACAATTGGTCTCTCGGAGGCATTTATAATATTAGCAGACTCCACTATCTGCTTCCCCACTGATTCATAGACTACCTTTTCAGGGATGTTAAGGGGATGCAAGTTCTCCACATCCTCTCTTGCGACATCCTCTGGAAGCTGAATATGAGAAGCTCCAGGCTGTTCAGATGTAGAAGCCTGAAATGCTTTTCTTATTATCTCGGGTATAGCCTCAGAAACTATTACCGCTGCATTATATTTCGTAATACCTGAAAAAAGCTTCAAAGTGTCTATGTTCTGATGGGACTCCTTATGCAGCCTGTCCCTGGAAGCCTGTCCAGTTATTGCTACAATGGGTACCTTGTCAAGGTGGGCATTGGCAACTCCAGTAACGAGGTTTGTCGCTCCGGGACCAAGAGTGGAAAGGCAAACACCTGGTTTTCCTGTCAATCTGCCATATGTGTCAGCCATGAAAGCTGCACCCTGTTCATGCCTGCAGAGTATGAATCTTATTCTTGATCTGGATATTGAATCTACCAGATCAATGTTTTCCTCACCAGGAATTCCAAAAATAAACTCAACTCCCTCATTCTCAAGGCACTTAACAAAAAGATCACTCGCCCTCATATCATCCTGTTCCTATTGCTATAAAGAATAAAAGCGTTCCATGAATAAGATAACTGTTCTGATCACGGATTTCTCTGTGACCAGACAGTTTTAACATTGGTGAACTCAAGCATCCCGTATCTGGAGAGTTCCCTTCCGTAGCCGCTCTTCTTGACTCCTCCAAATGGCAGACGCGGGTCAGAAGCCACAATGTGGTTCACAAAAACCATTCCTGCTTTTATACCTGGAATCAGCTTCGCTGCTTCTTCGGGGTCTCCCCATATGGATGATCCAAGCCCAAATGGAGTTTCGTTGGCTATTCTAAGGCATTCCTCTTCGTTTTTGAATTTCTTAAGTATCGCTACTGGACCGAAGACTTCCTCAGTATACTTTTCCCTTATCAATGCAAGTGTTGGAGGAACTATAGCCCCTTCATGTTTACCAACTTCATCTACCTTACCGATTGCCGAAAGTTCTCTGATCTGTTTCCTAACAGTCTCTGCCTGTTCAGCGGATGAGAGTGGGCCAAGAAACGTAGAGTCTGAAAGCTGGTCTCCAACAGTTATCCTGCTGAAGTTTTCATGCATCGCATCATAAAACTGATCAAAAATATCCTCATGTATAAGAAAACGCTTGGAGGCAATGCAGCTCTGACCGTTGTTTTGCAGTCTTCCAAACGCTGCATTTTTTGCTGTTTTCTCGATGTCCGCACTCTTTAGTACGATAAAAGGGTCAGATCCGCCAAGCTCAAGTACGGCTTTTTTAAGGTTTTTACCAGCTTCCTGTGCGATCTGCGAACCTGCCCCGGTGGAACCTGTAAAAGAAACTCCGTCGGAGTATCTGATTGCGTCAAGTGATGAGGACCCTTTTGCAACTATGGTTCTGAACAATTCAGTTCCCGCTATCTCCTCTATTTTCTTTGCAGTTCCGGTTACAATAGAGGCATGCTTGAGCACTATGCCATTTCCAGCAGTCATAGCAGGGATAGCAGCTCTCATAGCCTGCCACAGGGGATAGTTCCATGGCATGATGAGGAAGACGGTTCCAAGAGGTTCGAACTTTATGTAACTTCTGTCGGCTTCAGTTCGGACTGGTTCTTCCTCAAGAAATTTTCTTGCATTTTCAACAGCATAATCAACAAGGGTGATTGTCTTTTTAATTTCCGCCCTTGACTGTGTAACAGATTTTCCCATTTCGGAGGACATAAGTTTTGCCAGTTCTTCGAGGTTTCTTTCCAGCGAGGGTTTCAGACTTTTCTTCATGTAGTTTATTCTTTCGTCCAAATCTCTCCCCCAGTCTTTCTGGGCTTCAGAAACGGAATCAAACTTCTTCCTTATCTGTTCGGGTGAATCCTCCTCGAACTCAGCTAATTTTTCCCCGGAATACGGATTTACTGTTCTTACTGTCATATATTCATATTGGTATATAAGATAAAGATGTTTTGAATTCTGCCGGTAAAATGGGATAAATTAGTTTTCCCTCTTTACCATCAACTTCCTGTATCCATACATTATATCACTGTCCAGCCTGTCATCTTTAGATGGCTTTACTGCTCTCAGGTCCTGGAATTTCTCTGTAACGGTTTCAAGGACAATCCTGGCCTCCAAACGGGCCAAAGGTGCTCCCAGACAGAAGTGTACCCCCTCACCGAATGCAATGTGTCTGTTCTCCTTCCTGTCCGGGACGAATTTTTCAGGATCATTGAATATATATTCATCCCTGTTCGCAGAGCCAAGGAAGACACTGACAAAGTCCCCTTTGCTTATCTCAATGCCTCCAATTTTATAATTTTCCTTTGCCACTCTTCTCGTGGACTGTACTGGAGATCTGTATCTCAATGACTCCTCAACTGCGCTCTGAATAAGCGATGGTTTTTCCTTGAGTAGTTGGAATGTTCCTGGATACTCTGACATAGTGAGTATGGAATTGCCTATGAGATTGGTTGTTGTCTCATTGCCGGCAGCCAGAAGAAGTATTGAGAAGCCTGTAATTTCCTGTTTGGTAAGTCTCTCTCCATCAACCTCTGACTCTATTAGCAAACTTATGAGATCATCACCGAGATTCCGCCTTCGCTCATCAATGAGATGTCCAAAATATTCTGACATCTCTTTCTGAAGGGCCATATCGACGCCCATTCTGCCTAGATCCATGGCAAGTTTGTCGGACCATTCCTTGAATTTTGGCATCTGGTCC
>JAJZZQ010000007.1 GCA_021797525.1 Thermoplasmata archaeon
AAAAATGTCGGGTGAATTCTTAACCTTTACGAGCCTGAGCCATAATATAATAAGGGGCGCAGCAGGAGGTGGGATTCAGCATGCTGAACTTCTTCACAGCGAAGGGTACCTCTGATCCATGAATTATGGAATGGAATAATTAAAATTGATATCTAGCTATTTAGGTACATGATTGGTGCGATCCTTGCAGGGGGTTTTGGGAAGAGGCTGAAACCTCTTACTGATGAGATTCCCAAAGCTATGATTCAGATAAAGGAGAATTACACGATCCTGGACCGTCAGATCTTTGACTTCAGGAACCTGGGAATAAAAGACGTTATCATACTCTCTGGTTATCTTGGAGAGAAGATTGAAGAGCGTTACGGAAGAGAGATGAATGGAATCAAATTCACATATCTTAAGGAGGACAAACCCCTGGGGACTTTGCAATCGATGCGGAACTTGATTAAAGAGAGATCGGACTCTGATGTACTTCTCAGAAATGGTGACACCGTAACGGACATGAACTTCAAAAAATTTGTAGAATTCTCCTCAGGATCCCCTTATGACATGACTATGTTTGTAACAAGAATGAAGAGCCCATTTGGAATTGTTGACCTTCTTGGCGACGAGATCATGTCTTTCAGGGAAAAGCCTAACCTGAACCATTTTATAAATGCCGGAGTTTATTATATAAAGAAAGAGGCACTGAGATATTTTTCCATGGAATATTTTTCTAAGGACATAGAGACAACTGTTTTTCCGAAGGTTGCTGCAGAAAGGAAAGCTGGTGCCTATTTTGAGGACACCCTATGGCTTGGGATAGACAGTGAGAAGGACCTGGAACAGATAAGAAAGGAATATGTAAACCGTACAGACTTTCCATGGGGATTCAAAAAAAGGGTTTTCTCTTCCGGGGATAGAATTATGGAGGACTTCTATGTAAGGGCCGAACAGAACCTTTCCCTTGATGTGTCTGCCCCATCCGTTTTGAGGATAACAGCGGGTAGAGGGAAAATGTTTTCAGGTGAAGAGAGGATGTATTCAGAGAACGATGTTCTGCCTGTGTCCTCAAATTTCAGTCTTTCCCCGCTTGAAAATACACGGTTCACAATTATGTCATTCTAGTTCGATTTTCATATTCACATTTCATTATTTTATACCAGAATATTCTGGTTCCTTTAATTTTCGATTCCAATGTGCATACGATATTCGTAATCATAACTTCTTCATACGGAAAGATTAATATCCGGTTAAAGATGAGGCTATGGGTCCTATGGGTGTAATGACTAGAGACATTTTGATAAGGGCTCTCGAAAATACCTACGGTAAAAAGGGGATGGCCCATGGCGACATTGAGGAACTTTGTGACTTCGTCCTTTCATTCTTCGGTTACGAAGATTATGTTCTTGACAACGTACTCTCTTCACCCGAGAGAGATGTCTTTTACAACCTTGAGGAATATGGATTTCTGGAAACATACAGAGAGGAAATCAACATAATAAAGGGCAGAACATGGCGCATTAACCAGTGGAGATACAGAAAGGAGAATATATTAAAAGTCGCAGAAGAGGCTGAGAGCCCTAAGGAAGAGGAAGACATATATGATTCGATCTTCAGGGAACTGGAGACCTGATCACAATTTTTGTAGAGAAAAATCTTTCCCAAGGCTGTTAAAAGGAACACATTTGAAATTCTTCACATAAGTGGTATCCTCTATACGGATTCCGTATCTCCCATACCGGTATATGCCAGGCTCTACCGTGAATACTGTCCCATCTCTTATCTGTTCTGAGTTGTCTATTGTCAGGAAAGGAGGTTCATGAACCTCTATGCCAAGACCATGCCCAAGCCTTATTTCCATATCACCATATCCCATGTCCCTGATAAATTTTCGCGCGGATATGTCAAGGTCGTTATATTTAGATCCAGGTGAGACGGATTCCATTGCAAGGAACTGCGCCTCCTTTACACTCTCATACGCTTTTCTGAATTCTTCACCCGGTTCCCCATATGCAAAAGTCCTTGTGGTGTCTGAACTGTATCCGCCAAATGTGCCTCCAAAATCAATGATTATTGAATCTCCCTGTTTCAGTTTCCTTTCTCCAGGCTCATGGTGAGGCTTGGCGCAGTTCTCTCCGAAAGCAACAATGGAACTGAACGCCGGACCGCTGAGACCCTCTTCTACGAAGTTCCATTCAAGCTTCCTGGCTATCTCCTTTTCTTTTACTCCGGCTTTAATATCAGCCAGTGTGATTTCTAGTGCCTTCTCTGACAGTTTAATTGCCTGACCTATGAGATGGTTTTCCCTTTCACTCTTCACCTCCCGGAGTCTTGAAATCTGAGAATTTATCATCGTTATATTTTCAGGTTCCCCCATCTGAAACATACGGCTATAATGAGAGTAAGTTATATTACCGTCTAGCCCTATTTTATGCCTTCCCTTTATATCAACTATGCTTCGGAACTTCTCATAAGGGTTTTCTGTATCTTTCCAGGAGATTATGTCTGTAATCCAGGTATTCTCCCGAACCTGATCCTCCATAAGTCCCGGGACGAGGATGGTGACTTCACCATCCTGAACAATCAATACCGCCAGTCTTTCCATGGATTGAAAGGAGTAACCGGCCAGATACTGAAAATTCGGCCCGACAGGAACCACTGCTAAATCTACCCCTTCAGACTGCAATGATTTCCACAGTTTTAGTGCACGGCTTTTATATTCTGAAATACCCGCTGTCTTCAGTTCGGAGTCACTATTATTAGATAACATTTAGAGCACACCAGCTAGAGTACCCTAAAGAATAATATTTGCATTTTCCACTGAACCCGCTCATTTGAGATCAATACTGAGGAAAACTCTGGTTCGCTTCAAATATTTAGATCATCTTCTTCTGAATAATGAGAAGATCAGAGCACTTAATACTCCGACTCCAATTAACTGGAAAAGAGTCTTTGGGCTATCATGAACCAGATGCCTGACAGGATATCGGTCCGGATCATAGCGGTCCACATGAACAGAATAATGATCCTCGAACTCCACGACATGGATGCCAGAAGTTGAACTCCCCACTGGGCATCTGAAATCAGCAATCTGACCTTTTCTTTCCCCAACTGATCTGTGGAAAAGCCCGGACTCCTTTGGATCTGGTATCCTGTCCCCACTGCCATCTATCTTTGGAACCTCCATTGAACCGGAGATAAGTGTGCTTGAGATGACTTCGTTCCAGAAATCAGCAGGGATAACCATGATACTGCAATGTCGTCCTTAAAGATAAGAATTGCATTACATTGAAAACTATATCATCATTTAAATTGTAAGAAGAAATCGACTTGAAGGGCAAATGGAAACCAATGGGCCTGCTCAGAAGGATATTGACAGAAGATTTTTCTTTCTCCTGCTTTCACGTGCAGCAAGATCCTGTGCACTAATTTATGCCAACCTTTCTATCCCCCTTTATCTTCTAGCAATTCATTATGATATAGTTACTATCGGCATAATTTATGTTTTTGTGGCTATTGCTACTACTGCCGTAAGCCTCGTAATCGGTTTTCTTGGAGACAGGATCGGATTCAGAAAAGCGATGATACTTGGTGAGATTCCAGCACTTTTCCTTACAGCAGCCCTCACATCCACTACAAATCATGATCTGATAATTGCTGGAATTATAGCTTCTGGATCAGCTGGCGCTGCAGGTGGGCTCCGTGGTGCTTTCAGCCCGGGAATTAATGCATTCATAGCAACTAACTGGCCGGACACCGGCGAAAGGGTACGGAGGATGGCCATGATTACTGCTGTTGCTTCCGCATTTTCTATTGCTGGCAGCCTAATGCTCTTTGCTTATGATTTCATATCCGGAACCTACGGTATTATCAATACTTTCAGGTTCCTTTATGGTATTTCCTTTGGCCTCATCCTTACCTCATTCATCTCTCTATTCCTTCTCAAAGAGAGGCCTGTTACAAAAAAGACCAACCGCGTTATGAATAAAGAGAGCGGAAAATATGTTCTGAAAGTACTTGTTTCCAATGCAATAAACGGAAGCGGCCTTGGCCTTTCAATAGTCCTTCTCCCTGCATGGTTTGAACTGAGATACGGTATCGATACATCTCAGGTTGGCCTTGTATTTCTGTTCTCCTATGTAGGCACAGCAGCTGGCTCATTCCTTATGTCCAGAACAGGAATTCTTAAGATGGGAAACCGTTCCAGAACTTTATTTACTGCGTCCCTGACCAGGGTAATACAGGGTGCACTTATGGCCGTTGTTGCATTTTCACCATTCCTGCCGCTTGCAGTGGCTGTTTATGCAGGGAGGTCATTTGTGGCCGGTATTGGAGCTCCAAACAGGACAACTGTTAATGTGAGTGGAATAAGCAGCGGAGATTTTGGCGTAGGGACAAGCATTCAGGGTATATCTTCAAGAGTAAGCCAGTCTTTTTCTGGGTTATCCGGATATTTGATGGACGTTTCCCTTCCCCTTCCACTCCTCACCGGAGGGATATTACAATCCATTTCCGGAGTTGTATACTACAATCTTTTAAAACGCGGAAACTCTTGAATTCATCAGTTTCATATGACATTTGAATTTATGAACTTAAGATTCAGGGAAAATAATTAGTGTATGTACAGTGTATTCATGACATGGTAAATCTGAAAGCCATGCCACTTTATCTTATTCCGCTTGTAATGCTTGGTATTCTAGTTTTTTCAATACTTTTCTTTTAAACCAAAACCATATCAATGGTCTTATTTGCCATGACATTTATCACCATTCATGGCAGAAAAAATTCTTATGCATGTTGGCCCAAGTAGAGGAAATATAGAGATATCTGAAAGCGCTGCGGTGCATGACCAGGGGTTTTCATCATCTGACTTTTCAGAAAAGATGAAGTATGCACTTAATGGCATCCTTAAAATCTCCGGGGCAGTCAACGGCTATAAGCCGTTCATAATTCCCGGAAGCGGCACAGCAGCTATGGAATCTCTCACTACGTTTCTCTCTCCTGGAGACAGTATACTCGTTCTGAGCCACGGAACATTTGGGGATAGGTGGAGGAGTATTTTTTCAAGATATCCTGTGAAGGTAAATGTTTTGCGTTCTGCTCCTGGAAAACATTTATCCTTAGGCGATATCAAAAAAGCTGTCAGTGGCCAACACTACAGGATGGCAGTAATGACTCATGTGGAGACAAGCACAGGCCTTCGTGCTGATCTCAAGGCCATTATAGAGACTGTTAGGGACTTCGCGGATATAGTTGTTGTTGATTCTGTAGCTAGTCTGGGTGGTGAAAAACTTTGCCTGGCCAGTCTCGGCATAGATGTGACTGTTTCCGCTTCGCAGAAGGCCATTGGAGCTGCGCCTGGAGCAGGGATAATAGTAGCTTCATCTGAGATTATTGGACAGGCAAGAGATGGTGGGCTTTCCGGTTACTTCCTGAACCTTCTTAACTGGGACCCTGTTATGGAAAAATTCATGGATGGGTCATGGGGTTATTTTGCAACTCCACCCATTGGGGTTATTTATACAATGGCAAAAGCTATTGAACTCATGAGCCAGGAGGGAATGGAGAACCGAATAAAAAGGCACTCAAGACTTTCTTCTCTACTTAGGGACGGCATAGAAAGCATGGGATTGAATATTGTTGCTGAGTCACCCTACCGGAGCAACACTGTAACCGGCGTATATCTGAGAAATATTGATTCGCCTGAATTTATCAAGAAATGCCTGGACTTCGGGGTAGAATTCGCTGATGGGGCCATTCCTGAACTGAGGGGAAAATATTTCAGAATCGGCCACATGGGTTGGGTACAGGAATCGGACATAAGGATGTCACTTCATGCCATAGAAAAGGCTCTCAATGAGTTTAAGTGACATC
>JAJZZQ010000102.1 GCA_021797525.1 Thermoplasmata archaeon
GTTTATATGTTCATCAACAAAATGGTATCGGCTTTTCTTTTTACAAAAAGAATGGGTTCGACGTTAAGGATGTAGATGGAGACCATTTTGTAATGAACAAAAATTACCATCTTTAAAGAAGGCAATGAAATATGCATTGAAATATATTTTAATTTGAGGGCTATAATGATGTGTAGAGGCAATAGTTCAGAGTTCCTCAACTTGCCAAATATTTAGTTTTGTATTGTTTTATCCTTTTCTATCCACCTTCGAGATTGGACCTATTTATATCATTCACATCTTGGCTTTTCCTTTTTATATTCGTGTTTCATAATATATAGCAATATTTTTCTAGAAAACATGTTGGGTTCTTTGCTACACAACAAAAAGCAAATTGGTCATCTAATTAGAATTTCTGCTTAGATAATTATCTAAATATTTCAGAATTCGTTCGGCAGGATTTTCTATGTAAGAATGCACGAATAAAAGGTAGAATAGATAGAACTAGAAGATTCTCTATAACAATATCGAAAGAGAATATTATAATTGTAGTGGATTATGCTAAAATATTAATCTGGCTTCTTTATTTGTGAAAAACAACTGCCTATTGGCCACGTTTCAAAAAAAATAATATTTAAATAAATTAAATTTCTTACGACAAAAGTGTCAGGTAATGATAAACTTGAATTCAATCCATCATTGCTGGTAAATGATCCATATCCTGTTTATCGTGCTATTAGAGAGAATTCTCCTGTAGTTTACGTTGATTCTCTGAAGGCATACTTGGTCTCAAGGTTTGAAGACTCAAAAAAGATACTCTCAAATGTGAAATTTTTCAAACACCCGCCTAATCATGAAACATATATCAACGTAGAGAAGAAGATTCTTGCTGAAAATTATGGCAAATATCCGAAAAAGGCAGAGCAGTCAATCCTGACGCTGAACCCTCCTGATCATACAAGGTTGAGATCTCTTGTGACAAAAGCGTTTACTCCAAGGATGGTTGAATCCCTAAGGCCATTCGTTAAGTCAATTACGACAAGTTTGATGGATAAGCATACTGGAGAATCTTTTGATATAATTTCCTCAATAGCAGCCCCTGTACCGGCCTATGTTATAGCAAAAATGATGGGCGTCCCTGATAAAGACAGGGATAAGTTCAAGCAGCTATCCGATGATTTGATCCTGTCACTTGACCCATCGAAAGGTGAAGAGACTATGATGAAATCTGCTAAGGCAAGCTACGAATTGGCTGCCTACTTCAACAAATTGATTGAGATTAAAACCAAAGAACCACAGGATGATCTTATTAGCTCCCTGATAAAGATAAAAGAGACTGAGGGAAAGATCTCGGATCCAGAATTAATATCTATGTGTGTTCTAGTATTGTCTGCAGGGCATGAAACAACTACAAACCTGATTGGAAATGGGTTTTTCACATTGTTGCGTCACCAGGATCAGATGGAAATTCTGAAAAATGATCCGAAAGTCCTTAAAAATGGAATTGAAGAGATGCTGAGATATGAATCACCAGTTCAGTTAACGTCACGAATAGCACCAGAGGATGTTAATATGGCTGGGGTCAACATAAATAAAGGTAGCAGGCTGATAACACTAATAGGCTCTGCAAACAGGGATCCCGATGCAAATGAGGACCCAGATGCTTTCAACGTAGAGAGAAAAAATGTCAAGCACATCTCTTTCAGTGAAGGTATACATTTTTGCCTGGGGGCTCCGCTAGCGAGAATGGAGGCAGAAATTGTATTTGATCTACTTCTTGAAAGATATTCTGAGGCAAAGATTGCAAATGAACCAAAATGGAAAGACAATATAACTATGCGGGGGCTAGAAAGCTTGGTCATAAAGCGTAAATCCTAAAAGTATGACTGTACCTCTATTAAGAGCAATAGTGTTTCCATATTGATATATTAGACAATTGCATGTTATAAGATCGCTAAATAACCCCTATGCCATAATTCATCTCTAAAATGAACAAATGTAACTTTTCCCATTTTAACGAAATGCTCTATTACTCCTGGAAGATCATCGGTAATAAGAGTGAAGTTTCCCTGGCAGAGAGTTATAGTATTGCTGTCGCTATCCACCAGCCTGATGAGCCTGTCATATGATTCTATAGAATTCATTATTCTTTACACGCCTCGAACCTCTTTCAGAGGTGGGTCATCCGGATGCATGGACAGTTTGACATTATTTTCTTCAGCAACAGGGATCACCTCTTCAAGGAACCATTTAAGTGATTTCCACAGGGTATCTGATGACACTTTTCCCAGTCTGGGAGGTGGATCCTGTTTCACATCATCATAATTAAACGATGTTGTTAAGGCGTCCCCCCTTATTCTGACAGCTGTTCTTGTCCTCAGCCAGCCAACACCCGCCATCCAGTTGTAACACCAGATTCCGATGCCAAGTTTTCCCATGTTTTCTACCATCTTAATTACGTTCTCAAGTTCCTCCTCCTTGCCTTCAATACCGTATTTTATACTGTCCATAGGCGGGTCATCCTCAATGCATGCCAGGCTATAGCCGTAATCTGAAAGGAGGTCTCTGTATCTGGCCAGTGATGAATAGCTCCACGGTTCATCGGATGCCCCCTGCCTCCAGTCAAAAAATGTTCTGGGTAATGTACCCACTACTTCGTCTACTCCTACCTGCTTCAGCAGTTTCCATGAATCATCCGGGTTTGATTTTGTTATGATTTCTGCTATCCTGAGGTTTTGCACTGATAACACCATAACTGTATTATGGATTCTTTATTTATGCATTATATCCCCCCATCAGAGTGAACAGGTGAATATAATAAACCAATTCTTTACACATCTAATGAATATAAAGGAATCTGAACAACTGGACTAATTTGTTTCAGAATCTGGGAAAATTAATTGAATCCCTTTACATAAAGGTAAACATGGAATCACTGGGAATTAGGGTCAATTCTGGAATATTCACAATTTCAGACGCAGACAGAAATGTTGTGAACTTCGACATGGAAGGTCGCCCGATGTTTATTACACTGGACTCAAAAACTTACAGAAGGGGACTTAACAACAGACTTATTCAGATGTCCTGGAATGGTGAGGAGAGAATCATCGGAAATGTTGGGAAAGAAGAATCAGAACTGATACTGTCTAGAGCACTTTCATACCCAGGGAAAGTTGGCAGTCCAGAACAGGCATCGAATGAAATCTCTCTTGACAGATTGTCAGGCAGAAACATTGAATGGTTGAAACAGGACTCAGGCAGAATAAGTTCGCTATACAAGATTTATCCAATTCTTCCTCCAGATGCGTCGCATTCCATATACTTCGAGGGTTCCTATGGGGCCAGGTGGAATCTTTCCACAGTGACATCCTCACATATATCCAGGGAAGTCCAGTTTAAGACTCAGGAGGATCTTAAGAAACACGCCATTGACATTAAGGACAGAATCGGAGAGGGCATCAGGGCCAGAAAAGGGATATTCCTGGGGGATGCCAACATAATGAACATGGATCAGAAACTGCTGCTATGGCTGCTTGATCTTTTGAAGAGCAGTTTCTCTTTGCCTGTAATGGCCTCATTTGATATGTACACAACTCCAAAAAAGAAAAACATGATTCATTTCAGAGATATGAAGGATCATGGGCTTAACAGGGTAACAGTTTTCATAGAGTCGGGCAGTTATAAGGTTCTCCGTTTATTCAACGAACATACCAATGCCACTGAAACACTGAACCTTGTGAACAATCTCAAGGATTCGGGCTTGAATGTCACCATAGTGGCAATGATCGGCACCGGAGGCAAAGAGTATTCAAAAGACCATGAAGAGGGCACTTCCAATGTTATCTCCCAGATGCCGCTGGACTCACAGGATAAAGTCTATCTTGCGCCTATATTTGAGGACGACGATCCATGGTATGTTCAGATGGAATCATCCCGCGGGATAACAAGAATGACATATGCTGAAAAGATATCACAGATGTCCAACCTCTCATTGAAAATAAAGGAATCATTCAAAGGTATAAATGGGACTGCCTTTCCGGGCACACTTGCAAATTATGATTTAAGAGAACTGATCTACTGACATAAATAATTTACAGAGTATCAGGAAATTACCGAACCCCCTTTCCCTGAACCGTCTATAATGTTCCGTATTAGGGCAGTATCTCTTCCATCAACGACGTGAACCTTTATCCTTGATCTCTTTGCAATATTCAGGGCTGTAAGATCCATAAAAACGTTAGGGCCGGCACCAACTGATTCTGAAATTGCTATTCTTATCGCAGAATCGTAATCAAGATTTTCCAGTTTTTTAGCTGAACTGTCTTTTCTGGGGTCAGCAGTATAAACGCCATCAACGGATGTCGCGTTTATCATGACACTTGCCCCTATTCTCTCCGCCAGAAGCATTGCAACGGTATCTGTGGTATGCCCCGGTTCTGTTCCACCCATCACCGTGAACCGGTATATCCTTGAGAGCTCAGCAGCGTCATTTACTGTTGTAGGTATCTTGCTGTTTGAATCATTAAGGAACGAGGAAAGTGCAAGAGCATTCATTCTGGTGGCGTTTATCCCGATTTCATCAAGGATATTGTCATTGACTCCTGCATCTCTCAGTGCCCGAATATAATTCCTGGCAAGCATTCCTCCACCTACAACAATTCCGAATTTAAGTTTCTCAGGGGACTCTGATAGAACAGAGGAAAAATCCTGAATGTATTTTATGTTAAGGCTGTCAGTAGAAACGAGGGACCCACCTAAGGATATCACTATGGTTTTTTCCATCTTTATGAGGTAGGGATGATACGGTATTCAATTTTTCCGGAAATGTAAGCCGCAGATATAGTATTCCTTTTATACTTATTTTAATTCGGAAATGGATGTCTACCGATGATCTGCAGCTCAGGCGATACGAATTCAAAAGAGCCCTTCAGGAGCTTGAGCAGCTCAGAGGCAGAGGAACAGAGTTAATCTCCCTTTACATACCTCCGGATAAACAGATTCCAGATGTTGTGCAGTATCTGAGGGAGGAATTTTCAACTTCCTCTAACATAAAGTCAAAATCAACGAGAAAGAATGTTCTTGCAGCAATTGAATCCATTATGTCAAGGTTACGAGGTTACAGGTTCCCTCCGGAAACAGGTCTGGTTTTCTTTGTTGGCCATATCGCGACAAGGGGTGACCAGACAGAAATGTATGCCAAGATTATTGAGCCTCCGGAGCCAATACAGACATTCATGTATCAGTGTGATTCAACCTTCCATCTCGAGCAGCTTAAGCTTCAGATTGCCACTAAGGAATCATACGGGCTTATTGTGATTGACAGAAAAGAGGCCACGATTGGTTTCCTGAATGGAACTAACATTTCTGTTGTAGCAAATGAACAGTCTCTTGTACCAAGCAAACACCATCAAGGGGGCCAGTCCTCTCGAAGGTATGAACGTCTTATTGAAATCGCTGCCCATGAATTCTTCAAAAAAGTGGGTGAGATTGCAAACAATGCATTCATTCCCGTTATAAAGGATCTGAAAGCGGTATTCATAGGCGGCCCCGGGGCCACGAAGGAATACTTTTTCGAAAAGGACTATCTCAGAAATGAAATAAAATTCAAGGTAAAGGATCTCCTTGATATAGGTTATACAGATGAAACTGGCCTCAGGGAACTTGTTGAAAAAGCTTCTGAGACCATGAAAGAGATGCAGGTCGCACGTGAGAGGGACCTGATAAACAGATTTCTCCTTGAGATAAAGAAGCCAGATGGAGGCCTTGGTATATACGGAGAGGTACCGATAAAATCTGCACTAGAGCTGAAGGCTGTAGATCTG
>JAJZZQ010000020.1 GCA_021797525.1 Thermoplasmata archaeon
GATTCCACTTTCGGCCAGATCGGATAGAGGTAAAAGATAATCATGGGACATGCCCGGGCCACCGTGCATTGTCATCAGGACAGCCTTTTCATCTATTGCCTTGAAAAGTTTGTAGTATATTTTCAGCCCTTTTATTTTCCTGAAACCCTCCTCTGGTTTATATAGAGACATTTTATTTCATCACCGTTAACTTATAAGTTTATCCACTATCTTCTTAAAGTTGTTTGCAGGAACATTTCTCTGTTATCCCAATTCATCATAACTGTTCACAATATTGCGTCACATGCAGCAATGAAGTTAACGCCTTAACATAATGGCCCTGATTTTGAGTTGCCATTTCAATCTGCTTCATTTCAGTTTTCGTGAAAAAACTTCGAGAATGCATTTGATATATTCTGAACCGATTTTTGTATTCAAAACTTAAAATTTACAGGTTCTACCAGATCACTTAAGATAAACTGTACCTCACTTGATGTATAATTCCTAGGCCATAAATCTTTGAAGTTTTCATTTTGTCACTCTGCATTTTATTTAATTTTCAGTAATTATTATGTGAACCGTAAACCCTTTAATTCCATTATCGGATCTGATATCTACAATTCCGGGAAAAGGGTAATAAAATATCAACCGGTACCCATTCAGTGATGATTCAAGATGGTATCTGATGGCCAAAGCTATAACATTGACGAGAAAAACAATGTTCTCTACATATTGAGACTCCTGGTAAACAGCCAGGCAATCATTGGATTCAGATGGTCCCAGGTTTATAAGTTCATAGAAGAAGCAACGGGCCTCAAGAAAGATGATGTGGTATCCATTGTCAAAAGTTACGGAATAAAGGTCAGTAATGACGATAGCGACAGATTTCAGGTTTATGGAATTTTCTCTGTTCTTCCAGCAGAATCTGAAAGGAGAAAGCTTTTTTCAAGGATTATAGAAATTCTTCATTCAGATAATATTGCCCAGGAGATTACGCTCTCTCTGAGCCTGAATTATGGATTCTCAAAAGCAATAATTGGAATATTGGTTCTCAGGAACACTAGAATAGGCAAGATTATACAGGATTCGCCCCTTATCGCACTATGCTCTTCGGACCCATTTCTGGAAAGCGAAGAGTTCAATGAATTCAGCAGGAATATGGTGAGCCGAATTGGGCTAGATTCAGGTGAGATGAAAAAATATCTTGGAAAAAGATGGTTTGTGGATCTGCTGGAGATTCTGGATGATGGATTTTATGGGACAGATTCATTTTCTATTCTTCAGGAGGTACAGAAACACTGGAACGATGAAGATGTAGAAGGTCTGGAAGAATTAATGAATTCCGGGCTATTCATAAAGATTCTGGCAAGAAGGAGCGAAGTTCTTCTTGAAAAGAGTATTGCAAATTCTCTGATATCCAAGAAGTCGTCGCAGAAAAAAAATGCCAAACTGAAATCATTCTACCACTGGCTTGGAATTGGCAATGATTTTACCTTGGGTCTTGAGTTTCTTGTTGGTAGCATCGAATTTCTTCCACGCATGAATGAACTGGATGGAGTAGTTCTGTTTATTATTGGGAGTATTCAGCTCACAGGGAGAGCCATTATAACAATTGTCTCCGATGCCCATTTGAGTTCAAGGGAGAGGAAAATTAAGAGAGAAATGTAAAATGTAGTTAAGAGACATAGGCCTTGAGGATTTTTACCTCTTTTACAGGCCTGTCATTTCTGTCCCTTTTGGCTTTACTGATCCTGTCTGCAACATCCATCCCTTCCTTTACCTTTCCGAAAACCGGATGCTTTTTGTCAAGGAAGTTGTTATTCACGACGTTGATGAAGAACTGGCTTCCGCCTGTGTTGGGGCCGGCGTTAGCCATGGATATTGTACCACGGTCGTTTCTGTTGTTTTTCGTGAATTCATCCTTTATGGTATAACCTGGGCCACCCATTCCTGTACCTGTGGGATCGCCGCCCTGAATCATAAAATCTGGAATTACCCTGTGAAATATCACATTATTGTAGAACCCCTTTTCTACAAGTTTTTTGAAATTTCCAGCTGTTATGGGCATTTCCTTCTCAAACAGTTCAATTTTTATATTTCCTTCCGTTGTTTCAAGAGTCACATCAGTCATTATCTTCTGAGGATTATTGCGCATCATTACCTAAATATTCTTATTGAAAACTGAAGGCCTTATTTTCGGATATACTTCTGAAGTTAAATTTATATGCTAGATTAATTTCACCATTGGTGAAAAAATGACAGTGATGTCAATTACAAACGCTTGGAGATGGAAACTGATTAGTTGGTTCGACATAAGAGGAATTACCAGAAATACAAAACGTGTGTCATTTCCTGAAGAGGGGGAGGTCTGATGGAATACAACAGCAGCAAAGCGACTACCCGCAATTATTCAACAAAAGCCTATGCTGAGCTAACGGAAAAAGAGAGAAGGATACTCAGCCGGCAACAGAAGATCATTGTTTCCTGGAGCATTATCGCCTCTTTCACTTATGCGCTCATCTGGTACTGGGTTCCATCAGTTGACAGCTTTATCCAGAAACAGTTTGCGCTGACAACATTTGATGTTGGCCTTCTGATATCATCATTCGGAGCAGCCTTTATACTGACAAATTTCATGTGGGGCCACCTAAATGACCGGTTCAGGCCTAACAGAGTTGTGACCATTGGACTTATAATTGCCGGGATCACTACATTCCTCTTCCAGTATGTGACAAGTTTCCCTGAAATGATTGCACTCCGGGTAATTGAGGGTGTTTTCAACGGTGCAGCCTGGTCCGGCATAGTCAAGACCGTACAGTTATGGTTTCCAATTGAAAAAAGATCGAGATACCTTGGAGTCTTTATAGCGGTATACAGCTGGGCAATTTCTCTAGACCTTTTAGCAGGTATCGACGTTTCAATCACACACGGATGGGCAACATGGGCCCTTATTGTTGGAATTCTCGGGATAATAGCTGGAATTCTGACATATTTCATGGCGAAGCCTTATGGGCCAATGGTTGGCCTGCCGATGATAGACTGGGGCGATGTACCTCCAGCCAGAAACATGAAATTCGGCGAGGTCGCCAAATCTCTCTTCAGATACAGGTGGATGGCTCTTGCCATACTTTCTGGATTTGTGGTTATTGGAGGAGCCAATATAATATCGGGCTTCTATCTTCAACAGGTTCTCCCCAAGCTTCAGGGTCTAAATGGCGGGCAGATAGAGATCCTTGGAACAGTCTGGGGTATAGTACAGGGAGTACTGATCCTGATATTTGGCCCACTCAGTGACCGTCTCAGAAAGAGAGTGATATTCATGAAGATAGGCCTCGGTGGTGCTGCTGTATCATTCTCACTCGTGGCACTTTCAACATTTGTCCATCCGATTTCAATAGTTTACATCTACGCTATAACAATAAGCACGGGGATACCTTTCCTTATAGCAGGCCCGGTATTTGCATTGCTCGGGGACAGATATGGAGTGCAGCTAGTCGGTGCTGCATCCTCTTATTTCGAAGGATTTGGAACGGGAGGTGGCGCATTTATTTTCCCACTTATACTTGGGTTATTCTCTATCAGTCAGGGCTGGATCATCATTGCAGTTATCTTCATTGCAATATTCCTTGTGTGGGCCCCACAGAAGGAGTACAGAGTAGACAGGTCTCTGGTAGACAGCGAAACACTGAAACTTGAAAAAGAACAGAAGATCAGGGAGTTCGGATTGGAACCATGATTTTCCATAAATTTTAAATTCACTTATTTTAGAAAAGTACATTAATGATAATCTTATTACACTGATGTTGATTAAATGACAGCAAAGGGATATTCTGATTTGAATTATGGTGCAAATCTTGACCCGGAGGACATCCCCAGAAGATGGTACAATATTGTTCCTGATCTACCTGAAAAACTGGCTCCAATGCTGGATCCAAAGACAATGGAACCAGTGAAGAAAAATGATATGGAAAGGCTGTTCCCGAAAGAAATTGTAAAACAGCAGTTCTCTGAAGACAGATATTTTGACATTCCTGAGGAGGTGCTTGATGCCTACAGGAGGCTGCCCCGGCCAACCCCATTGATAAGGGCAAAGAGGTTTGAGGAATATCTGAAAACACCTGCCATGATATTCTTCAAGGGTGAACATGTCTCTCCTGTTGGAAGCATGAAGCCAAACACAGCTCTTCCACAGACCTATTATGCCATGAAGCAGGGAATTGAAATGGCTGTATCAGAAACTGGTGCAGGACAGTGGGGTTCAGCACTTGCAATGTCATGCTCACTGTTCGGGATGAAATCCAGGATATACATGGTGAGGGTAAGTTCAAGGCAGAAACCCGGCAGGAAAATTATGATGGAAACGTATGGCTCAGAGGTTCTTGAGTCCCCTAGTAAAAACACACAGATCGGGAAAAAGTTTCTGGAAGGTGATCCAGAGCACCCTGGCTCCCTTGGAATAGCAATAAGCGAAGCAGTTGAGGATGTTCTTTCAAATGACAATTCAAGATACCTTCTTGCTTCGTCATTCAATTATGCTCTGGCACATCAAACAATCATTGGGCTGGAACTTGAAAAGCAGCTAGATATGCTGGATATAGAGCCTGATGTCATGACAGGTGCAATTGGAGGAGGCTCGAACTATTCAGGTTTCATATATCCTATCCTTTCCAGAAGCCTGAGGAAAAAAGGAAACACAGAGTTTGTCGCTGTTGAATCTGCAGCAGTTCCCTCGACAACAAGGGGCCAGTTCACATACGACTTCGCAGATACTTCCGAACTTACACCCCTTGTAAAGATGTATACTGTTGGCCATAATTTCGCAAATCCGCCAATTCACGCAGGAGGCTTAAGATACCATGGAAAGGCTCCAAGCCTGTCTATGCTCATAAACAAAGGTTTTGTGCGGTCCGTCTCGTACACGCAGAACAAAATATTTGAGGCAGCTGAAATTTTTGCAAGAACTGAGGGCATATTCCCTGCTCCAGAGTCAGCCCATGGGCTCAGATATGCAATGGATGAGGCTCTCAGGTGCAAAAAGACAGGTGAGAAGAAGGTCATAATTTTCAACAATTGCGGCCATGGAATTCTGGATCTGTCCGCATATCAGGAATACAATTCAGGAAAATTGCAGGACTGGGAACCAGGTGAGATAAGGATACCTGAATACGTGAAATAACCTATCTCCTTGCCCCTCTTTTCCGCACTATTCTGAACAGGTCAGAGAGTGTAAGGACACAGAATATAAGGCCTATCAGAAGACACAGGAAGAAGAATATTTCAGAATCAAGAAACAGGCCTGTGTTGGAATATGGTATAAGGCCGTTTGTAAAATAGAGAATAAGGAGAAGAGTGCCATCAAGAATTGTGAAGACAAAAAGTCTGTTGATCTGGTTAAATATAGGCTTTTGGAGACTTTCTGTCGAAAACAAAGGCATAATAGCTACTATCATGGAATATGCCGTCAGAAGAAGCCCAATAAGGGTTCCATAAAGTGTCAGCAGGTTTGAATCCTGGAAGAACGAAACAAATCTGTTTGTAAGCGCAGGGTTCTCAAGGAATTTTATATATCTGTTCTCAAGAAGAAATGTTATGATGAAAGCAATGATCATCAGAGTTTTGAGTTTGTAAAGACTTTCCAGATCCTCCCTGATCTTGATTGATGGCAACAGAGTCTGAAAATCAAATCTATATATAAATGATGTTATTAAAAATTCAGACTGGAGCCATATGGAAAGTGCTTCTGTCTAAATCTGTTGACCTGTTAAGAAAGACTTCTGAAGCAA
>JAJZZQ010000060.1 GCA_021797525.1 Thermoplasmata archaeon
TATGAATTGTTCCCTGAGATGTATTGATATAACTTTTCTGCATTTATCGAGGGTAGATTCTCCATGAGTTCTATATTGATCTTTTGCTAATAGCCTTTGCCGGGGATTATGATCCAATTGGTGGATGGATGCATTTAGCCCTGAATTATTCTGGTTCAAACCTCTCCGCCTTGAATTCTGTATACTCCCTGTCTTTGAATCTTACTTCAAGTCCAGAAAATACTCCCCAGGGATAAAACACAGCAAGAGTGATAGCAAATACAACAAATGGGCCAATACTGTTTGGAATAAGTGTGTATAGACCCTCCGATCCTATTGCAACCACAAGTGTGATGAACCCCATATAGCAGATGTACCAGACTGAGTTGAGAAGTCCCTGCGTTGCCTTTGAGTATATCCCGAAAAGAAGGGACGCTACCATTATGAGCAGCACTGCATATGGCTCATCAGGCCATCCAGCCCAGTATGCAATTAGTGATGATACCCCCATAGCTATAGGAGCAAGAATATTTCCACCTCTGATCCTCTGCAATTTTGACGTAACTTTCTGCCTGCGAGACACAATCATTGCAACCGGAATGGCAGCAAATCCAAGGTAACCTGCAGCAGTTGCGTCATCTATGAGATTGTATATGCTTGGGGCTGGGGCGGAGACAAGTGCCAGGAAACCGCCGACAACTATGAAGACAACAAGAGACCATACAGGAATTGCGTATTTTTCATGAATTGATTTTATCCTGTCTCCAACAAGGCCGGATCTACCCATAGAGAAAAGAGCTCTTGTTCCAGCACCCACTGATATGTATCCAGAAATATACGGGGAAAGAACGCTTACTATGAGTGTTATTATAAGCAACCATTCCAGGCCAGTACTTTTGGAGAATACGAGGAAAGGATTGGCAGCCAATCCCTTTAGAGAATGCCAGGATCCAGCAGCCAGATGGATAGCTGACCAGTTCGTTCCCAGAACAACTGCGACTGCTAAAAGCGTGTATATTGCCGTTTCCGTAAGGATTGCAATAATAATTCCAAGTGTAATGTAGCTCCTTTTAGTAGTCTCTTCAGCAAAATCAGGAATCATTCTGCTACCACCGAAGTTATACATTGCAAGAGGAAGGATAGCAAACATGGACCCAATTCCAAATGGCGCAAATCCTCCTTCGTGCAGCAGGTTGGCCGAATTGTGCACAAAAAGAATAAGAGCTATGGGAACCGTGAGATAAAGTGCAATCTTTACTGCAGATATGGAGTTAGTTGCCCTTCCGAACCTTGAAATTCCGAAGTAGTTCACAGGAAGCATGAGCAAGACTATTCCGAACCCCAGAATTGCTCCATAAATGGTTGGGTCTCCTGAGCTGTTTATGAAATAAGGGAAGAAAACATTCAGTGTATACGAAACAGAAATAGCCTCTACAGGTGGTATGAATAGATACCATATGAGATCTGCGAAACCATTGATCAGGTTCAGGGTTCTTCCATGTGAATAGAGGGTGAACCTTGTAACCGAACCAGCCTCAGGGTACACCCTGGAGAGTTCTATGAATATAACCCCCAGGGCAGAATAGAACAGACCTGCCACGAGATACGTTATTATTCCTTCAGGACCCGCTGTTGACACAATAGCTGTAGCGCTGAATAGTGCTCCTGTGGCCATATCATATCCAAGGCCAAGGAAAATGAGATTGCGAAGGGTCAATCTCCTAACAAGGGTCCGTTCATTGTTCAATGAAACGGACATCTAATATCGGAATTCTATATGATTTATATTATAAATAATTTGTTACATTTCAACGTAATTTGTTATTAAAATACTATAGATTACATTTTTAATGGCCCCAATAAGTATTTATTTATCATTCAATATGTAAAATAACATGCTAGAAGCTATACACTATATCATGGTAGTATATGCTAAATTTCAATTTTTGAAGGCACCCAGTTGCACTCTTTTTAATGGAACTTTTTAATGCCTCAAATGCATGATAGCCTATGCTTTACGTAACTGAAAAAGAAGTGGAAGAAACACTGGAAATGAAGGACACTGTCTCAATTTTAAGGGAGGCTTTTCAGGACCTGGGTGAGGGGCACTCTTCCGTGTCTCCCAGAGACAGACTTCATTCAGATGGTGCAGTTCTTAACTCCATGCCAGGCATTTTTGCAAAATATCATCTTGCAGGAATGAAGTGCTACATTGCAGGAAAGGGAGGGGCGAGATTTGTCGTCCTTGTATTCGACACAAGGTCATCAGATCTTATTGCGGTGATTGAGGCTAACCGCCTAGGACAGATAAGGACAGGTGCACTTCCAGCAATGGCTTCCCAGCTTATACTTAAAAAGAAGGAGCAGGAGATTGCTATACTGGGTTCCGGGTTTCAGGCTGAGACTCAACTGGAAGGCTTGCTTTCAGTATTCGATTGCGGGCTTGTTCATATATACTCCAGGCATCCAGAGAACGCCAAAAGTTTTGCCCGAAGAATGCAGTCAAAATTCGGGGTGGAGGCCAGAGCACATGAAAAAGTGAGTGATGCAACCAGGAATGCCACCATAATAAATACTATTACCAACTCAAATGAGGCCATTTTCTCGCGCAAGGATCTCGGTGAAAAGTATCATGTCAATCTGTGTGGAGGCAACCTCCCAATGAGGAGGGAAGCTGCGGAAGATGTACTTGCTGAAAGTGACATTGTGATAGTAGAGAATATTGAACAGGCTTTAAAAGAATCTGGGGAAATAATTGGATTCAGGAAAAATTACCCTCAAAAGGAAATTATGGAATTGAAGGATCTATTAATAAAGCCTCTTGCTAAGGAACCTGATAGGTCTGTGCTCAAAACAATGGGGGTAGGCCTGGAAGATGTTGCAGCAGCATATCTTGTGCTTAGAAAACTTGGGCACATTTGAACCGCCAATCTGATTCCATAAGTTAAAGTGAAAATGTAAAGTTCCAATTTACTCGGTTTTATATTACCATTCATAATATTCTAATATGGGAGATCAGAAAAAAGCAGTCGTCTTTGGTTCCTCTGGCCTGATAGGTTCTGCTGTCTGCAAGGAACTTATGAGGAGGGGCTATTCTTTAGTCGCAGTTGGACGGGATAAGGAAAGAGTAAGGCAAAAAGTTCCGGGGGCGTCAGAATATTTTGAATTTACAGGCACGGAAGGCTCGTTGGAGAAAATAATTAATGGTTCCATCGCTGTTTTCAATTTTTCAGGGGCCCCAATATTCAAAAAGTGGAAGGGCGACTACAAAACTGAGATATACGAATCAAGGGTGAACTACACATCAGCCATATCAGAAGGCATTAAAAAATGCCAGGATCCTCCTGAGCTTTTTGTAAATGGTTCAGCAGCCGGGATATATGGTTATGACAGTTGGGATGACAGAAATATAACGGAGGATGAACCTGCTGCTGAAGATTTCTGGGGTGTTCTTGTAAAAGAGTGGGAAGGGGCTGCAGAAAAAGCAAAATCCGATAAAACAAGGGTAGTCAACTTAAGGACAAGTGTTGTTCTGGATTCTTCCGAAGGTGCCCTTGAGCAGCTTGTCAAGGTTTTCAATCGTGGGCTAGGCGGCCCAATAAAGCCAGGAACCCAATGGTTTCCATGGATACATCTGGATGATGAAGTGGGGTTAGCTTTATTCCCACTTGAGAAACAGGACTTAAGCGGCCCGATCAATGCTTCCTCTCCACAGGTACCAAGGATGAATGACTTCTCAGCTATTCTTGGAAAAGTTCTGAACAAGCCTTCAAGAATAAAGGTCCCGATAACAATCATAAGGATGATGTTTGGAGAGGTCTCGGATCTTCTCATTAAGGGTAAGAAGGTAGTACCTGCTAAGGCAGAAAAATATGGATATTCTTTCCAGTTTCCAGACCTGGAGGGTGCTCTTGGGAATTTGCTGAAAAAATAGATTAAAGGATGAACAAATGCCTTGGTTAATACCAAAAGGCTTAAGCAGTAAGTTATCCATATAAAAACATGGAGATATTTAAAAAAACAGTACAGTTTCAGACATCAAAGAAGCTCCAGGACATAATAGACTCATTTACAAACTCTCTTCAGTTTAAAGGATGGAGGGTTCAGTCAAATGTCCAGAATGGCCAGGCGGTTATGCAAGCTCTCAAGGCTGGTTTCCTCAGGGATGTTATATCGGCCGACAGGGCACTTACCTTTGTTTTCAAACAGCCAGACGGCTCAGAAAACCTGGAAGTTGATGTAGGGGTTGGAAAACTAGTCCAGAACCTTGCAGTTACGGCAATAGAAGTTCTGCTTCTTTCGGACATCTTCTTATTCGTAGACATTCCCGAGATATTATGGACTAAACACGTAGAAACTGAATTGCTTCAGGAGCTGCGTTCCCTATTATGAATTGTTATCCATCTACAACATCAAATTTAAAAAAATCCAGAATATTCACTTTTTTATATTACATTGGAGTATGAGATTCAATGATTAATGAAATCGGAGTCGTAAGGGCCATCCTTGAAAAAATAAATGTGAACTGGAAGTGGTACGATGAAAAGAATGGCACTGTGCAGTGGAATTTTTCCAACAGTTCCTCTAAAAAAATTTCTGCAGTTCTATACAGATCTGGATACTACTTTGGAAATGCATTCTGGCCAGTGTACCTGAACAACAGCGGGTTCAACACATCATTTACGCCGACAAATTCTGCCCTTGTTGATAAAGGGGTGGCAGTAAATTCTCCTCCGCTTATGGTTGTCAATTTCAATAACGGAAAGAGAATTGTAGCTTTTGTTTTCACTCTGGCTCCGGGTCAGAAATGGAGCATGCTAGAAGGTGGTTTTGTTGGCGGGATGGTCCCAGAAAACCCTGCATGTTTCGCGTTGGGGGATCTCTCAAGCAGAGAATTCTGCATAAAATATGATGAACAGCAGGTTAAGGACTGGGACAGCCAGACAGGCACAGCACTGAAGGGCTATTCCCCTAATCCTTCCACATTTCTCTCACTTAATGGAAATGCCCCTTCTGATTCTCCATATGTAGAACTTTTCAAAGATCAGATAAATTCAGGAAAATGTACATAAAATATCTAGTGCTGCCCAGGCAGATCTGTTCCTCTGCCTCCAGAATTAATTTTTCTCATAGCATGTCTCACATATATGGAACTGCCAATTATTCCTGCGTAATATGATGCAAGTATGAGAATTACCATCTCTATGGAAGTGTATTTAACGAAAAGTGAAAGAAAGAAAAGAACAGCATAGAAAACTGAAACCGTCGCAGCAAGGATAATGATTGCATTCCTTCTGATCCTCTTCTCCTCGGGAGACGCATAAGATCTTGTTTCAGCAGCGCTCTCCTCAACATAGCCAAGCCCCCAGCAGCTATTGCATATGTCAAGGTGATCTGACTCATCCTTGATATAGCCGGAGCCTCTGCATTTGGGGCATATATAGTTCATCTCATCACCCCTAATTTATATATCACATCCAGCTATATACGCTCTTCCATATATATAAAAAGCGAGGTATTTCACTGCTTCAGCATCACATTTTACTTTGGTGGCAGTGGTCGTTCAAGGATGTCA
>JAJZZQ010000028.1 GCA_021797525.1 Thermoplasmata archaeon
ATGGAGATAGTCCCTGTTGAAGACCCTGATGAAATTGGAGAAATTGTACCTGTTATCAGATCTGCCTGGGGAATGACCGAAATGGCTCAGATCGTTAAAGATACTGTTGCAGCAATGAGATTTCATGGAGGCCTTGTTCTCCTGGCAAAGGATAACGGACAAGCAATTGGAATGTCGTTCAGTTTTCCGGCAAGGTTCGGTAACCAAAGTTATCTTTACTCCCATATGACTGGTGTTATACAGGACAGGAAATACTCTGGCATAGGCCAGCAGCTGAAACTGAGGCAGAAGGAGTGGGCCATAAAACAGGGATATGACCTAATATGCTGGACATTCGACCCCCTGATGGCACTGAACGCTAACCTGAACATTGGGAAACTTGGAGGTATCGCCCGCTCATACATTCCCAATTTCTATGGTAACATGGATGACAGCCTGAACAGGGGCAACCCCACAGACAGGGTTGTGTGTGAGTGGTGGATAAAGGCGAAACCTTTACCGGGAACTGTTCCGGAGGATATCATTGTACCTGAGGACGAGAGCAGGATGAACACGCTGATTGCTTCAAAAACTTCGTTTCTCCTTAGAATCCCAGATGATTTTATAAAAATAAAGAGGGAAACTCCTGAAAAAGCCATTGATGTGCGAATAAATTATAGAGAATCTTTCAGAAAAATTTTCAGGTCAGGATATGTTCTTTCAGGTTTCAACAGGCAGAATTGTGCGTACATTGCAATACACAGCTCTGAGATAAGGCCCCCACTTCACGAAGGCATATTCCCTGTCAGATGATCTTGTACCTCTTTAACGATACTTCAAATATCTCCCCATCTGAACCCAGCGTGTTCAGAAGCTCATCAAGATCCCCCTGCTGAAGCCCTATGTTCGATGCTGCTGCAACAAGATCATCATATCTGCACCCCATACCGTCTGTGTCGTTATTGCGAATATAGTCCAGAACAAAATTCCTGTTTCCGTTATCTTTGCCCCCTGCTTCAGGTATATTATCCGCTGAGTTGGCTTCCTGAAGCTGTGACAGATCAAAATCTGGATAGTGCTGGACAGACCTCAATGCCGATTCAGCCTCCTCCCTTGTATAGCCTTTGCTAATCAGGTCTTCCGCCGAAGGGTTCTTTCTGGCCTGTATCACGGCCAGCATCTTCCTTCTGGCCAGATAACGAACTCTTGCAAGCCAGAATTTCCTTGTCTCTGAATCTGTGAGGCTCACTGTTTCCGGATTAACATTTACATAGAGGCGATCATTATTTGAATATGTGTTGACCCGCCCCATAACAAAAACCTCTGAGCCTGGCTCTATTGAATCAAGTGAATTCTTGACGTCCATTCCGTATTCATTCGCAAATGCTGATACATAAAAATTGGAGAAACCGTCGTTTATTGTTGCCCTTGTCATGTTTTCCTCCTGGTTCTTCTGGGACATCACACCACAGAAAACTATCCGCCTTGCCCTGGTTCCAAGCGGAGTTATGATATATGACCTCTTCTTTCCATTTTCTTCAGTATCATCCTGTATTTTTGTCTCTCTAAGTTCACGAGCGCTGAGCCAGTAGCTGAATTCCCTTTTCCTTGCCATCACTGGAAATCAGCCTCCTGTTCCAGAGTCATGGCGGCAATATCCTGTTCTGAAATCTGAGAAATGCTGAATCCTCTAAGGGATAATCCAACGTTCTGTTCCCTTATATCTCCTGAAATTTTGAATGCATGCCCCAGCATTTTCTCGTGTATGCGCTCCCTGATCATGTTTTTGTTGATCGTCCTGTTCTGTGGAGTGAATTCCTCCTCCTTTATGCCCAGTATCTCAAGCATCGCCCTGGAACCTGCACTTGCCTGAATTGTGCCAGTTCCATCGTCCATTGTGAAATAGGCGAAAATATCGTATTTAATTGGGGAATCAGGGTGATCGTTGCACCTTATCTCGTCAACCTTTTTGTTGCATTCTGCGCATCTGTAAATAAGGCCACTTTTTTCTCCCATTGAAATACACACAGCTCTGATGCTGATACCCCCAACAGGAGACGAGATAGTTCCGATGTCATGAAACCTTTCCCCTATTTTAATCCCAAGTTTTACCTTTGATAGCTGAGAATTCTCATTCACGGATATTCTCAATGACCCATTGTATTCCGATACCCGTGCTCCCTGTATCTCGATTTCAGATCCTTCCTCGAGCGGCCTGCCAAATGAGGATAGCCTTATTCTTCCAGTCTCATCCTCTATGCTTGTGGAATATATGGTGGTTTTTTTTCCATCCCTCTCGAATTCCCTTTCATAGACCTTCCCGACTTTCCCTCTTAATGAAACATAGGGAGTGCTCCTTGATATCTGCCCTATCTTAAGCGAGGCGGAACTCCTATGAACTTCCATGTCTTCCCCCGGAAGGAGCTTTACAGCAGAAGAAGAATCAAGATACAACCGGATTGTACCTTTGAAGTCTCTGGTTGAACAGTTTCTTATGGCAACTACATCCCCAGGCTTCAGGGAAGAGGAGAGGCTCCATGCGGTAAAAGGTATTGTGCCTGTGCTGTCCCCTATTATCCCGTAATGGTAAACTGATTCTCCTCTTTCGTTGGAAACTTTTCGCAGGTTTATATTTACTATTTTCCCCTTTATGTTTATGTTCTGCATCGGTTCTTTCAGATCTCCAATCTCGTATGTCTTCTCGCTTCCCATCATCCGTATAACCCCCCAGTTCTTGAGTCCTCAGCAGTACCTATCATTTCCTTGAGGACCTGCTCAGCCTGGTCCTTAGGGAGCCCTATCCTGTCGGTTAGAAATGCAAGTATATCTTCTCTTGTCTTCCCCTGCCTTATCATGTCCTGCACCATCATTATCATCCGCTGAGTTATGCCTTCGCGGAACTGGTCTTCCATTTTCAGGGCCCTTACCATTAGATATATAGATGAAAGAAGTGTATTCATTCCATCATTGAATTCCTCCTTGCTAATGGTCACCAGTTCCAGGTCTACTCTGGCCACTACCTCCTCATTCATCCCTTCCAGCATGAATTTTACAAGATCCAGCTGCCTGTTAAGCAGAAGAAGTGTTCTGTAAATGGAGAGCCTTGGCTGATTCTCGAGGACTGCTGTTTCGATGCCACTCCGCAGATGCATTCGCATTATTGTATCTCCAAATGTGAGAAAGATTGAGAAAGGAACCTGATCATTCTGCAATATCACAACATTATCTGTTTCAGTGATCTTCCATGGGAGATCCACGAGGTTGCTGGCATTTTCGTTGCCCTTAGCAACCCAGCTGAGTATCTCTTTTCTGCTGGCTACCATTATTAATTATGTTTAGAAACATAATAAATTCTTTGCAGCTGTAAATTGTCACCTGCACACATGATCATGTGTTAAATATTGTCTGTAATTCACATGGGAAATGAAGAAAGATAACCTGGAGGTCAGTTCGATCCTTGTTTCCAGGCTATTTTATTCTGTTATGTGGTTCAATATTTCGCCTGCGCTAATCGCAATCTCGAAGACATTTGATGTGAATTTCTCGCTGATGGGGATAGCTCTGGCCCTTTTCCTGGTTGGAGCTGGAATCTTTCAGATTCCTGCTGGTATCATATCGGCCAGGATAGGGGCAAGGAACACAGCATTAATCGGCCTTTATGTAATGGTAGGAGGGTCATTTCTTTCATGGGTTTCTCCTGATTTTGCCGTATTTCTTGCCTCCAGATTTATGACCGGAATTGGTGCGGCATTCTTCTTCAGCACTGCCATTGCAATCCTTGGAGGAATATCACCTGGAAAGACAGCTTCTCTAATAGGATACTATAATGCTTCCTACAATCTTGGCGCTACCGCTGGAATAATTGCCTTTTCTCCTGTTGTATTATACATTGGATGGAGAGATGATTTCCTGATTTCTGCACTGCTGCTTCTGGGGACAACACTATTCATGCAGTATGAAGTCAAGCCGAGGGGAATAAAATTCCATATGGACGGAACAGCAATAAGGAAAAGGCTGCTTTCCCCATACATATGGATAATAGGGATAGGCTTCCTTGGACTCTGGGCAATGAATTACAGTGTTCCCGAATATTTCAAAAGCTTTGCCGAAACAGTGGGGATAGGAACAGGGACTGCATCAGTACTTGGCGGCATCATACCCCTTTCAGGAATTGCAGGAGGATTACTTGTGCCATTCTTCAGGAGAGGTAGGGTTATAATAAAGGCAGGAATATTCTCTGCAATTGCTGGGCTTGTAATAATAGTGCTTCCATTTTCCCCTCACCTGTCCTACTGGTTTATACTTATATTTGTCGGGTTAGCCGCCACTCTTGTAATATCACTTGAATATGCTGTAGTTGCAAGCTTTGAAAAGGAAAAGGAATATCTTGCGCTATCAGTGGGAGTGATAAATTCAATACAGATTGGATTGGGGTCTCTGGTAGCTGCAATAGCAGGCCTTCTGGATGGGTTCGCCTTCATGTGGACATGGATATTCCTTGGAATATTTGCCATAGCTACAATCCCGGTTCTCACAGCGAAAGGGATTGCACACACCAGGCAGGCGTCTTCAGGGTAAGGCTTTATAGCCCGCCGAATATTTTCTTCTGCATGGATTTTGGCATAATCTTTGCCAGGCTTATGTAACGGGCAACTGACCTGGATCCTTTACTGTGGATTTTTCTGTGAAGATTGTGATGCCTCAGAAGCCATGGCCTGATTTCTGAATCCCAAATTTTCTGGTAATGAGATGGATCATCAGCTACAACCGCCTCACCTGCTGATTTTCCAGACCAGAATGCACCCTGAAGGCCTCCTGCTGTTGTATTAAGCACTGCATTTACCATATCTCCAGTGTACATGATATTTCCATCAGTTACCTTCTCAGAAGGGCTGGCAAGCGGTATCTGGTGGGCCATTGTATGGGCCACATCCCCGGCCAGTTCAGGAAATTTTTCAGTGAACTTCTTTAGAACCTCTCTGGGTGCTTCCCCGGTTACTGGATAATAACATACGCCTATCTTTCTCGTCGCTTCTGTGTCAGCAAAATCCCAGAAATAACCTCCAGGAGCCA
>JAJZZQ010000071.1 GCA_021797525.1 Thermoplasmata archaeon
GCTGGGGTTAATAGGTTCTAAGAGCAGATACGTAATTAAGAGGGTCTACACAAAGAAGAGTCATGAGAAACTTCCAGATGAGAATGTTGCAGTCATAAGTACTGACAAACTTTCTTTCATCGCAGGCGAATATGTTGGCAAAGATGATCCAGCGGGAATTGTAAGAATACAGTCCGGTCTACCAGCTTCAGGCGAAGCCATGGAGGCTTTCTCATTCCCATATATGGTATCTGGGTGGATGAGGGGGTCCTTTAATGGTCCACTCATGCCTGTTAGTTTGAAAGATGCAAAGATGTCAAGATTTGATGGCCCTCCAAAGGTTATTGGATTGGGATTTGTATTAAAAGACGGAAAACTCGTTGGACCTGTTGATATGTTTGACGATCCCGCCTTTGATGGAGCAAGAAAAACTGCCAGTCAGGTTGTTGATTATCTCAGGAGAATGGGTCCATTTGAACCTCACAGACTTCCTGAGGATGAGATGGAATATACATCACTCCCTCGAGTCCTAGAAAAATTCAAAGGCAAATTCGAGGTCATTGAATCTCAGTCCAAGAAGAGGGAAGTCAAGGTATCTACAAAAGATGTGGATTAAAGATTCCATATTTATTTCATTTTGAGTGTATAAAATTCGAAGTTCTATATTTTTAAAGCAGTGACAGACTGTCTAATTTCGTATTGCGTTGGGAAATCTTAATATAACATTTTTCAATCCAATTGCATGGACGATAGCAAAAAGCTAATCGCTTCAATTTTAATTGTTTCAATTATAATTGGGTTAGCGGCATTCTTTCTTTTGAAGTTCTTACTGAGCACTTTTTATGTGGCAAATCCCGGCTTGTCCAATTTGCTGCAAATAGACTATGTTGTCTCTGCTGGTATAGCTGCATCAGCTTTCAGCATAATTATACTCTTTTATCCGGTGTATAAGCACGGTATAAGTAACGGTGATTGGGAGGATTATAGATGAACAGCAAAATGAAGGTTGAAATTCTGTTTATAGGAATTGTTATCATATTATTGGCCAGCGGTGCTGCTTACAATGTATATGGTATACTTGGGCATGAGAGGAACATTCCACAGGATACATACAATCCATCATTGTATGTTAATACTACAACAATTAATGTCACAGGAGTTCAGTGGTCATGGAGTTTCGAATTGCCTAACATGACTGCCCCATCCACTCATGTTTACCTGATAAAAGGAACTAGTTATGCTCTCAATGTCACTTCAGGAGATGTTATACATGATTTATTCATAATAGGGGCAGGGGTACAGGTCTATGCAGTTCCCGGACAGTATAATCATGTTGTCTTTACACCAGAAAAAACAGGAAAATTATACTATGAATGTGTCGAGTATTGTGGAGAGGATCACTATGAGATGAGGGGATATTTCACAGTTCTTCCAGCAAATTCAACCTCGGGTGGTTCATGATGAATCAGACTGATATCCTGATAGTTGTAGGAGTTCTAGGTTCTTTGATAGGAATCATAGGATTCCTGATATACTATCTAATAGCAACTGGGCGTGAGGAGGTAACAACAGAGGCCGAAGAGCATGGTTATGAAATTCCTCAGGTTTATGAAAGGGAAGAAATGTATGGCCGAAGAGTATCAGCCAGTTTTTCCGTACTCCTCAGAAATGACTCCAAAAGTATAGGATTAAGGTATATCTTCACATCACTCCTGTTTCTCTTTATCGCAGGAGCACTTGGAGTACTAATGAGAGTATCTCTTACTGACCCGAATCCAACTATAATCGTTCCGGTTATCTACAATATATTGCTAACAGAGCATGCTACATTAATGATTTACATGTTTGCTGTTGGGATGGCACTCGGTCTGGGATACTATCTATTGCCATCTTATCTTAAACTTAAAAGAGATAACATGGGTACATATTCATCATTCGCCTACTGGATTTGGCTATTGGGTGGCGCACTTTTTGTCCTATCAAGATCATCCATGAGATGGTATATGTACCCCCCACTCTCATTACAACTGACTCCATTCGGAGCTGGTTCTTACAACTGGCTGGCCATAATTGCAATGGAAATGATATTCATAGGGATGATGCTTGCAAGCGTAGTAGTATTAAAAATTATATTCATAGATAGATCAGATAAGATTTCACTTTCCAAGATGCCGATTTTTGCCTGGTCCGTGGCGTTTACTTTGCTTATGCTCGTAACGTCAGCACCTCCATTAATGGTTGGTCTGGGAATGCTTTTCTATGATTTCTTCAATCCTGTCTTCTTTACTGCCAGTACGCATACGGTTTTGCAGTTTGCGATTCTGTTCTGGTTCTGGGGACATCCCATTGTTTACATCGCCATAATGCCATTCTTCGGAATTATGTACGAAATAATATCTAGGTTCTCAGGGAAACCGGTTTACAGTTATTCTTCAGCTGTTTTCTCACTGGGACTTCTAATGATTCTTAGTGAACTCGTATGGGGGCATCATCTTCTCAATTCTGGTCTTGGAACAGACTGGGTATTGTTCTTTACTATAGCCTCGTTCATAGTAGTTATCCCATCTGCATTGACAATCTTCAATATGATCGCCACCTTATGGACAGCTGAGAAAATCAGGCTAACAGTACCAATGCTCTTTGTTATTAATGCCATCTTTGATTTCATAATTGGGGGTGCAATGGGGGTAATGCTTGGAGATGATGCAGTTAATCTCACAGCTCATGGGACGTACTTTGTTACTGGTCATTTCCATTTCGTATTTGTGGGATTGACACTAGGTGTCTCCATGGCAGCATTCTATCTTCTGTTTCCAACCTTTTCCAACGGTAGAGTCTACAATGAAAGACTTGCGAAATGGCATATGTATATAACTGCTCTGGGCTCATTCATCATGTCCTTTTCATGGGGTGTTGGAGGTTTCCTTGGAATGCCAAGAGCCGTAGCAGGATATTTCCCATTCTTCCAGCCATATCAGGATAGTGCTATCGTGGGTGGTGTAATCATTGGGATTGGTCAATTGGTTTTCTTATATAACATAACTAGGAGCTGGATGACTGATCCAGTAACTGATCCATCAAATATTTTCGAAATAAGTGCTAATGAACCAATGGAGAGCCCAGGCATAGTTGGAGGTGGTAAGTAAAATGAATGTAAAGGGAAAAGGAGGAATTGCCTTTGGTCTATTGATAATTATCGTCGTGGGCTTGTCTTTCACTTATATAGTTACTAGTCCAAGTAGCAGTGGCCTTACTCCTACGAGCTCAGACTACTCCGCTGCTACAAACGTCGCATATGTCCACATCTATGCAGACGCAGCAGGATGGGACGAGCATTATCACAATATCAATTCAAGTAAACCTATCAACCCGACCATATTTGTAAAGGTCGATACGACACTATACTTTAACGTGACCGAAGAGGATGGTGCTCCTCACACACTAACTATAGGATATCTTGGGACAACAAATTCAACTGCAAATTTACCAATAGTAAATGGTAATATTTCGAACTCCAAAATGCTGGGAGATTATAAAGCCTACGAGCCCTCTGTTTCATATACAGTGCTGTCTACCGCTCAAATCACAACTACAATAGGTCACAACTCTCAGGGCAAATTTCCATTCACAAAAGCAGGGGTCTATACATATTGGTGCACTATTCATCCGTTTTCAATGCTAGGCGTTATAATAGTTGGAAGTTATCAGAACACCACTGCAGATGTTGGTCATGCTGCACCTCTGTCAAACAATCTTATTCCCCACTCAGTTAAAAACTTTGGAAATAACTATATTTCAGATCTCAATACAGGAGTTACTACCAAAACGGCTAACTTCGGTGTTGGATATTGAACCTTAAAGAATTCTCAAAAATTTTTAAAATAGAAATTACTTTTTTAGTTGATCTGGTCGCAGTAGCAGCATTCTTTTCTAATCCGGCATTTTCCTCCAAAATTATTTACATAGTGCCTCTTCTAATATCCGGTACCCTTGGATCTATGTCTGCGGCTTTATTTAACAATATCTACGACATGGATATAGATTCAGGCATGAAAAGGACAAGAACAAGGAAAGATATACTGAACAGCAGTAATTATTGGTCATATTTTCTAACTGGTATCCTGATGCTTGCAGGCTCTGGGGCCATTTCATTCTTACTTATTAATCCTTTAACTTCTTTGTTTATTATTCTGGGTTTTGTAAGTTACGTATTTCTCTACACAATGTTCCTTAAGAGGAGGACGGTCTGGAATATAGTCATTGGTGGGGTTGCAGGCAGTTTTCCTGCCCTTGCAGGCTGGGCTGCTATCTCAAACGACGTCTCTCTGACATCTCTGTTTATCGCGGGTTTGGTATTTCTGTGGACCCCAACACATTTCTGGAGTCTTGCAGTAAATAATGTAGAAGACTACAGGGGTGCTTCTTTACCTATGCTTCCTGCAAAAATTGGTATAAAGGAGAGCTTTGGCTGGATTTTCACAAACACCATCGTTCTTATAATATACAGTCTTCTGCCTCTATTTACAGGTGCAATACATGTGGGCGTGTACTACATCATTTTAGCAGTTCTCATGGATGGTCTCCTTCTATATCTGGTTATAAGGCCGAAGTTGAACAATTTTTCCTTAAAATATTTCAGGCAGGTATTCCATTATTCAAATTTCTACTTAATGTTTTTACTAATTTCCATTTCATTTGTAAGCATAAGATAGTGTCCACTTATTTGACTGCTTATAGTTATATTTCTTGATACAATTATGGAATATTGAGCTCTGAGAAGGAAGAAATTGTGGGGAGGTCATAACGAACCAGTCAATCAGTTATAAATCATGGATCCTAAGAGTAATTTGTGCAGTCATGGGAGAGGCACTCATTTTTGGAAGTTTCTTCTTTTTATTCGACTTTCACATACTCTTCTTTGTCTATCTTTACACCACACCTTTCGTCTTTGCAATGATTTTATTCTTGTTCAGGCAAAAATTACCTATTAAGAAGAACTTTCTGTCAAAAGATGTGTTTCTACTTCTTGCGGTAATTGTGATTTGGATATATGTATATGCCCTATTGAAGCAGTCCACGATTTATGTTCTCTCTATAACTTATTACCCGGCAATCCTTGAAGAGCTTAATTTCCGATTCTTAATCCCAGAAATTCTTTCCCGGAAGACTGGAATGGGGAAAGCTTTAGTTATCCAAGCAGTTCTTTATACTATATTCTATCTCGGCCTGCCTTTACTCAAGCCTGGTTCTTATCCGGGCGTTTATCTGTACTTTTTTATATTCGATAACTTTGCAACATCTCTACTCTATGGTGCCATTTATTATCTCAGGAAGAGTATCTATCTTGATATTTCTCTCCATATGTCCTTCTATTTAATTGAAATATTTCTTACTGCATCTACAGCATGGATAGGGGCAGCGCTAGCTCCCGTTTAACTTGAAAGTCTCGCTCTCCATGCATCTGGCACTGAAATCGCTTTCCCGTTTTCATTAACACATACGGAAACAGTTTTTCCAGAAGCAAATTCTGAGCCATTGGAATCAACAAGCCTGTGGCTAAAAGTGATGCTCTTATCCCCAATGGCAGATACTTCTGTCAGCAAAAGAGGAGATGAATCAAAGACAATAGGCTTTTTATAATCAACTTCAACATGTGCTATTACTATTCCTGCCTTATCTGCTGAGAATTCGCCATTTATTCTTCTAAGTATGTCAACTCTTCCAAGTTCAAAATATGTAAGGAATATTGCATTGTTTACATGCCCCAAGGCATCAATGTCTCCATACCTAATCTGAATTTCTATCTTTGACTGCATTATTTCATCAGTTCCATAATAAACTCTTTAATTATAGACGCAACAAGCCTTTCTTTTCCTATTAGGTTGGAAGGATCACAATTATGCACAATTCTCATCCTTGAGCCCGCTATGAGATCATGGAACGAAGTGGATGATGGATCAAACTCATTTTTTTTCTGGCATGATATAATGAGAGTTGGGGAACTTACAGAAAATAACGTGTCCTTAATTTCTGAATTAACTGAAGGGTTGACAAGTATCAGTGCAAGTGGTAAATTTGATCTCAGTAATTTTCCCATTCTGAGAACAGAGTCTTTCAACAGAATGTAAATTCCTTTTTCAAATATCTGAACAGGTTGAGAGCTGTTGCTCATATGTGATTCAGAGCACAGGCCATCTAGTTCATTCTTGTTCGCTTCAATCAAAATACGGGCAAGTGGTTCATCGCCCGTAGAATGAATCAACGTCAGGGATGAACTCATCAGTAGAACCTCGGGATGAATAGTCTTCATTTTGAGAGATTATTTTTAATTCCCTCAAAAAGCTCGTTTATGATCTTCTCGGCCTGTCTTCCTATCATCCTCTGGCCTACAGAGGCAATTTTACCTCCTACCTTTGCGTCTGCCTTCCAGTCCATTACTGTACCATCTTTAGCCTCCTTCATGTCAAGGTTTGCCTCAAGATCCAGTGTTCCGCCAAGACCCTGGCCACTCCCTTTTATTTTTGCGTGCACGGGTTCATTCTTTTCTACAACTTTCATATTAATTTTGAAGTCTCCCTTAATGAAGGCCACACCTGCTCTTACCACGATATTGAATTCTTCAGGGCTTACTACAGAAAGTTCCTTGAGATCGGGTATGCAGGAGGATAGGCGTTTGGCATCCATAATAAAATTGTAGACCTCTGATATTGGTGCCTTAACTTCGAAAGTTCCATTGAAATCCATATTTATCTCCTCTTGCTTATCGCTTGCCATCTTAAATGTTTTCCCAACCTCAGATATGGTAATTCGATACTGGTCATTATAGCATTTACTTATTATATCTGTATAGATTTTACCCCCTTGGACTCCAGGCAATCATCTCTTGATATCTACGCTTTCATAAACATATACGGGAAAGATCTAAAAGGTGCATTCCTTAAAAAAGTCTATGACCTTGGCTCAGGTAAATTCGTATTTCAAATATCTGGGGAAAACAAGGACCACAGATTCCTTTATGTTGATCTAAAGAAAGGAATTTTCTTCATGGATGCCGAGAGACCCAGTGAAGCGTCCTCTCTTGCCATGATGCTCCGAAAGCAGGTTTCTGAAAGACGAATTATTGGGATTAGGCAGCCGAATTTTGACAGAATTGTTATTCTTGAGCTGTCTTCAGGCCAGGAGTTGATATTCGAGATGTTCAGAGATGGAAACCTTGTGTTGACTCAGGATGGGAAGATAGATTTCGCACTTTATCCAAGAGAATGGAAAAACCGAAAGGTGATAAAGGGAGAACCCTATATTCCCCCATCTTCTGTGGATCCCCTTTCTCTTGGAAATGACAAACTTTCAGAAATATTGTCAAAAAGCAAGGGGGGACTAGTCCAGACACTAGCAACACGGCTTAATCTTGGCGGAGAGCTTGCAGAGGAAATTGTTTTCAGGGCGGGATTCGCAAAAGATTCTATGATCTACGACTCTGCGTCTATGGAAAAAATACGTAATGTACTGAGGGAATGCCTTGATGAATCTTCAAAAGATTTTGCTTATGAATATGAAGAGCCATTGTTTCTGTCTCCAGTACTGATGAAGCACATCGAGTCAAATCCAAGGGAAATTGCAGGTTTCAACGATGCAATGGTACAGTTTCTCAAAAATCATAATATGGAAGATGAAAAACTTGAATCCTCAGTTTCCAGAAGAATTAAATCGATGGAAAAAAGCATAGAGGAATTCGAGAAAAGGTCAGAAAAATCAAGAATTCAAGGAGAACTGATGCGTTCAAATCTCCATGCATTGGATAAGGTAATAATGTTTGTCAGAAAAAAGGCAAACGACAACCTTTCCTTACCAATTGTCATGGAAGGAATCAGTGTCACTGGGGTTGACCCCGCAACAAAACATTTTACTGTTTCTATCGAGGAAAAAGAATTTGATCTCGATTTCAGGAAAACAGCCGGACAGAATATGAGTGAGCTGTTCCAGGATTCTAAGACTTACAAGGGAAAGATAGAGGGGGCTTTAAGGGCTATAGAGTCCTCTAAAAAAGAAGCTGACAGAAAACCCAAACTCAAGCAGAAAGTCAGGCCAAAAGAATGGTATGAGGTTTATCACTGGTTTCGCTCCAGCGAGGGATTCCTAGTTATATCAGGAAGAGATGCTAAAAGCAACGAAAAAATCGTGAAGAAACATCTGAAGGAAAAGGACCTCTATGTCCATGCAGACGTATACGGTGCACCCAGTACCATAATCAAAGTAGAAGGCGAGTCGGTTCCCTCAGAGCAGACGATCAGAGAGGCATGCACCTTTGCGGTATCTTTTTCCAGGGCATGGTCCGCCGGACTAAGGAGCGGTTCCGCATACTGGGTACTTCCTTCCCAGGTTAGCAAGACGCCTGAATCCGGTGAATTTGTTTCCACGGGTTCATGGATAGTCAGGGGAAAACGGAATTACCTCTTCAATCTGAATATGGAACTTGAGGTTGGCAAAGAAGAATTTAAGAATACGGAAAGGGCAATTATCAGGCCTGCTGATGGTAACTGGGAAAGCCATGAAGGCTTTTACAAAATAATCCCTGGAAAGACAAAAAGGATTGATACAGTAACGGAACTCTCAAGGCTATTAAGCATTCAAAAGGAAGAACTGGAGTCAGTTCTGCCACCGGGTGGAAGTGAGATAGAAAATTTCAGGAAAGTCTCCTCTTGAGTTCCTCTATCAAAGAAACGTCCATCGGATCTAGACCACGGAGCATTGCTACGTAATAGGAGATATAATCTCCCGAGTGAATCATACTGAGAATTTTCTGTAGTTTAGTGGACCCGTATTCCTTAACATTGTGAAACTCTATTCCGGTCAGATCAGATGTTACTCTAAGTCTTTTAGAAGTTCTTTCAATGTCAGGGTTTCCAAGTGAAATGAAGTAGAATTTGTCTCTGCCGTAACTTAGTTTTAGAGGCATTGTTTCATTATGATTCAACTCAGGAATGGTACTGTTTACTGCCAGAATCTTGCCATTCTCATTGAATTGTGTCTTCCATCTGTAAGCTGTAGAGACATATGGATCATACCCAACTATCCATGGGATAAGGTCTCTGGAACATATATCTTCAGCCATTTGCTTAAGGTAAGAACTTTCTTTTTCTATCTCATTAAGGATCTTACTTGCTGCATCCATCTCAGAGTGTTCAATTTTCATGAGAGAGTTCAGCAATGGAGCAAGCATATAGCCCAGGGCATTTCTGGGTTGCATACCGGAAGGTACCTCCACAGTTTCGAATCCATATCTGCTAAGTTCACCTCCTGAAGTGATAACTTTGATCTGTGCCCCCTTCTCCTTGGCCTGCTTTACTGTTGCCAAAGTTTCCTCAGTATTTCCAGAATAACTTATGGCGATAAACATGGTTTTGCCGTCAACATAGTGAGGTATTGAATAGTCGGAAATTACATGGACCGGGCACTTCTCATACAGCTCTGAAAATACCCTTCCCACAATACCTGAGCCGCCCATTCCTGAAATTACAATATTGTTGAAATCCCTGTCAATATGGAAATATTCCTTGCTCATAATTTGCTCTGGAAATGATCTAATCTGGTCTATGAATTCCATTAACCGTTATCAGATTACAATATAGAAATCTTACACATTCTATTGATAAGGCCGAAAAAGTATAAACTACAAGAAGGAAGTGAATCTAATAGATGATTTAGAAAGGCTTAAGGAGCACAAAATAGCCAAACAGGGCCGTTAATCCCAGAGAAATTGCTACACCGGCTTTTATGGCAGTCTCAACATTCATGACAAGTTATAGATTTACGCTATTTAATATTTAACTCACAAAGCCGCTTGAATTGGTTTAAAGGAGTCAAATAGTTTCCACTCATACAAATCTATTTATTTACTTAGGCATTGTCGAAGAAGCGTAGGGATCTCACCAAAAGTCCCTTATAAGCTATAAAGATATGGTATAGTAAATTAGGTGAAAAGCAGATGGCAACACAGAAACCACATGTTAATCTGGTTACGATCGGACACGTAGATCATGGAAAATCTACCTTGGTAGGAAGGCTCCTTTTTGAGCATGGAGAAATTCCAGCACATATTATAGAGGAGTTCAAGAAGCAATCAGAGGAGAAGGGAAAGGCAACTTTCGAATTTGCCTGGGTTATGGATAGATATAAAGAAGAGAGGGAAAGAGGAGTAACTATAGATCTCTCACACAGGAAGTTCGAGACAGACAAATATTACTTCACTCTGATAGATGCACCTGGTCACAGGGACTTCGTCAAAAACATGATTACAGGTACCAGTCAGGCAGATGCTGCGATGCTGGTTGTATCCTCGAGAGATGGAGAGGGCGTAATGGCACAGACCAGAGAGCATGCTTTCCTTGCAAGAACACTTGGAGTTCAGCAGCTTATTGTCCTTGTTAATAAGATGGACGCAACCCAGCCTCCATATAGCCAGGCAAGATACGAAGCAGTAAAGAAAGATATTGAAACACTCCTAAAATCAATTGGATACAAGAACATACCAATTATACCGATCAGCGGATACAAGGGAGACAACATTACAAAGAAGTCAGATAACCTAAAATGGTACAGTGGCCCTACACTTCTTGAGGCCCTTGATGCTCTTAAGCCTCCAGAGAAGGCTACAAACAAACCTCTCAGACTTCCAATTCAGGACGTTTACTCTATCACAGGTATTGGAACTGTTCCAGTTGGCAGAATTGAGACAGGTGTTCTGAAAGTTGGGGACAAGGTCGTCTTTCTCCCAGCAGACAAGCAGGGTGAAGTGAAGTCAATAGAAATGCATCACGAGAATATGCCTCAGGCAGAGCCGGGAGACAATGTTGGATTCAACGTAAGGGGAATAGCCAAGAATGATATCAAGAGAGGAGATGTTTGTGGCCCGGCAAGTGCACCTCCAACAGTAGCCAAGGCATTTACCGCTCAGGTGGTCGTACTTAACCATCCAAGTGTTATAGCAAACGGATACAAGCCAGTATTCCACATACACACAACTCAGGTCGCCTGCAGATTTGAAGAGATACTTAGAACCCTGAATCCAAAAGATGGAACCACTCTCAAGGAAAAGCCGGATTTCATTAAGACAGGAGATATCGCCATTGTTAAAGTAGTTCCAGATCGCCCTCTCGTGATAGAGAAGGTATCTGACATCCCTCAGCTCGGCAGATTTGCCATCAGAGATATGGGTCAAACTGTAGCAGCCGGGCAGTGTATAGAAATAGAAACAAAATAAGGTGAACTTTATGGCGTCATATAGGGCCAGAATATCTCTGAGCGGTGCAGAACACAAAGTGGTGGACGTAGTCTGTCACGAAATTAAGGAAATAGCATCAAGAACTGGAGTCGAGCTTCATGGCCCTGTCCCACTTCCAACCAAAAGGCTGGTTGTTCCTGTCAGGAGGAGCCCAGACGGAGAGGGCTCACCCACATGGGACAGATGGGAAATGAGGGTACACAAGCGCCTGATTGATGTTGACGCTGACGAAAGAACTCTCAGGCAACTGATGAGGATACCAATTCCAGACGGCGTACAGATAGAGATACAGATAAAGAGTTAGGAAATAGCCAAATCTCTTTTTTTCATTTATTTCCAGTGTTATTTTTATAAAGATTAAATCAAAGGATGATTCTTTTTCTCAGGTCGGTTTAGGTTCAGGAACGTTCTTAAGTTTTTCATATATCATGAAAAGAATGGACTGATTTTATAATTGTAAATTGGTTCGGGTCTTGACGACGCCATTCTAAAATCCTACCGCCATGCCTCGTTGATTACTTTTTTGGAATGTTTTTTATGGAAATTCTATGAAGTGGTTTGTGTCTTTATCTCCTATGTTAAAAGACTATGGTGGGGTAGCAAATACCTATTGACCCTTGCGTTTCATTGTACCGAGACATTATTCTAAAAGCTGACTCAAAACTAGGTAATGAATAAATATGATCTGGTTATAGGGTTTAAATAAGATTGAATGGCCAATACAGAGAACAATGAGGCATCCCAGCTTGCTTACAGACCAAAACTTTTGAAGGGATTAGCTTACGGTTTTTTATCTCTTTTTTCCATTTATCTTATGTATATCCTTGGTGGAGCAGATTCAAGGATTTACACAGATCCAATACTTGCTGGCAGTACTTATCAGCCCTTCCTTTTAGCTTTATTCCTGCTGATAGCAATTATGTTTATCAACCGGAAGCATCCAATAATTCTCTCCTATATTACCGGCATTCTAATGGTAGGGTACATTGGAATTGCACTGGTTATTTCCAGCAATTTTACCCTGCTTATTTTTCCAGTTGTTTCTGCAATATTGCTGTATCTGATGTACGTATCCATATCAGATGATTTCCCCCATGGTTTCAGAAGAACTGGAATATTTGTTATTGCAGTCTTCATAATGTTCCTCATTGGAGGTGCAGTAAGGTTCTACTTAAATCCAAATGAATTTGCTCTTCTTATTGGTTCTATATATGATGATGAAAACCCATTGGGTGTGCCATTTCTTTTTTACAACGGAATAATCTTCTATGGCCAGTATCTTGTTGTTACTGTGAGCCTTCCAATAATAGTGCTTTTCTCGGCACTTGCTGCAGTCCTGACTGAAAACTACCTTTTAATATTCCATCTTTCAAAAAATCCCGGTTCATCTTCTATTAGTAATTTCAGCAGATCTGCTAACAGTGCACTAACGGCTCTTTCATGCCAGTGCGAGGGAATAACGGCTGCTTTTCCCTCAATCGTAGCGACACTCCTACTGAGCGCAGTTATCCCCCTTATTTCACTCAGCATTTTCCTAGTAGCTATGACAAATGTATTCCTTGCACTTTACTTTATCAGAGGAAAGCGCATTATCTTCCTGGAAAAAGTGTGGAAGTTCCCTTCCACAGATAGGTTCGTCTATTTGAACGTTGCTCTTATAGTTCTTATTCCGGTATTGAGTTTGTATGCGATATATTTTGGTTTTGAAAGGTCTCTGCCTGTACTCGCTTTTATAAATATATCAATGTTCCTTTACGGAATACTTGTATTTTATGGGTTCTGGACTTTCACAAGAAGGCCAATATCCATGAATAAGCCAGTGATTTATTCTCTTATTCTAATATCTTCAATACTAATGTTTCTATGGTACTATCCACCATTAACATCAGACGCTGCATTTTCTATCTTAGGATTCATAGCAATGTCTTTGTCTTCTATATCGGGTGGGATACTTTCAGGCATTGTTTTCAAGTCGCTGTCTGAGAGGGCAGGGAGACTTTATTTGCAATTCATAACTATGATGTTTACAACATTGGCAATAATTGTATTCTACATAACCGCCATAGCTCTTGATATTGTCTATAGGCCATTTGGCTCCACAGAGCAGCTCCTTTTCTCACTCCTTGTTTGGGGTGTGACTCTACCGTTCGTATGGATAAGCACCAACATTTCACTTAATTATGAGGTACCATCCAGTAATCAAGTATTTATTATTGAAGAAAAAGGAGCCCACGATACTGATATTGGAGCTTAATACATTGAAAAAAAGCCAAAAATGATTACGAGAAAAGATGTAATTATTGTTATATAAGACTGTTCAATATCCGATAAATAAAGTTGGTGTTATATGGGTCGAAAAGAGGACAATATCGCCAAGGCAATGAAACTTATAGAATTGCCTGACAGAATTAGGAATATGGGGATCGCAGCCCATATTGATCATGGAAAAACAACATTGAGTGACAACCTGATCGCTGGAGCAGGAATGATGAGTGAGGATCTGGCTGGAAAACAGTTGATGCTTGACTTCGATGAACAGGAACAGGCAAGAGGAATCACAATAAACGCTGCTACTGCCTCAATGGTTCATGAACTTGATGGGAAGGAGTATTTGATTAACCTTATAGATACCCCTGGTCACGTCGATTTTGGTGGAGATGTAACAAGGGCAATGAGGGCCGTTGATGGCTGTATTATTGTGGTTGATTCTGTGGAAGGAGTAATGCCACAGACTGAAACAGTTATAAGGCAGGCACTCAGGGAAAGAGTCAAGCCAGTATTGTTCATCAATAAGGTGGATAGGCTTATAAATGAACTTAAGCTGAATGGAGAGGAAATGCAGAAGCGTTTCCTGAAAATAATTATGGACGTAAACAGGCTTCTTGCAAAGTACGCTCCAGCAGAGTTCCGCCAGGACTGGCAGGTAAATGTTCAGGACGGAAGGGTAGCCTTTGGTTCTGCATATAACAACTGGGCTATATCTGTACCTGCAATGAAGACATTCGGCGTTACTTTTAAAGATATAGCAGAACTGGTGAGGGACGGAAAACAGAAAGAACTCGCTAAAAAGGCACAGCTTCATAAAATCATTCTAAACATGGTTATCAGGCATCTTCCCAACCCAAAGGAGGCTCAGAAATATAGGATACCACAGATATGGAGAGGAGATGCAGAATCACCAATTGGGAAAGCCATGGCAGAATGCAACAGCTACGGCCCTGTAAGTATGATGATAACCAAAATTATCATTGATCCCCATGCAGGAGAGATTGCTGTAGGCCGAGTTTTCAGCGGTACAATCAAGAAAGGCAGCGAACTTTACATTGCGGGGCAGGGGAATACTAAATTCAAGGTTCAGCTGCTTGCAATGATGGTCGGTCCTGATAGGATTTCTGTCGATCAGATGGATGCAGGAAACATTGCTGCAGTGGTTGGCCTTAAGGCGGCCATTGCAGGCTCCACGGTTTCATCCAATGCAGATATGGATCCTTTCGAACCAATGATGCATTACACAGATCCAGTGGTTACACTTGCCATTGAGGCAAAGCATACAGCGGATCTCCCAAAGCTCATAGATGTCCTAAGGAGCGTTTCAAAGGCTGATCCCTCAATTCAGGTTGAAATAAATCAGGAGACAGGAGAACACCTAATTTCAGGAATGGGTGAACTCCATCTGGAAGTCACTCTATACAGGGTTAAAAACGATTACAAGGTGGAAGTTCAGACTTCCGAGCCTCTTGTAGTTTACAGAGAAACCATAGATCACAAAGGAGGGCCTTTTGAAGGAAAGTCACCAAACAAACACAACAGGTTTTACTTCGAGGTAGAGCCGCTGGCCGAGGAGGTAATAGCCCTTATTAAAGAAGGTACAGTCCCTCAGGGAACAAAATTCAAAGACAAAAAAGCTCTGATAGACATCCTGGAAAAGAATGGGCTGTCAAGAGAGGAAGCCAGAGGTCTCATAGCGGTAGAAGGAAATAATATAATGGTTGACGTAACAAAAGGAATTCAGTATCTAGATGAGACAATGGAACTTCTGATTGAATCATTCAATGAAGTCATGAACAGGGGTCCACTTGCCAATGAGAAAGTTTTCGGGATCAAGGCGAGACTGGTAGACGCAAAGCTTCATGAAGACAGTATTCACAGGGGTCCAGCTCAGGTAATTCCAGCTGGAAGGAACTCAATTTATGGTGCAATGACTCAGGCAAAGAGGGTGCTTATGGAACCAATGCAAAAGGTATTCATCAACGTTCCTCAGGATATAATGGGTTCTGTAACTAACGAAATTCAGCAGAGAAGAGGTGTCGTGGAGGAAATGAACCAGGATGGGGAGGATCTTGTTATAGTGGCAAAGGTTCCAGTTTCCGGAATGTTTGGTTTCGCCTCTGCAATAAGGAGTGCTACGGGTGGAAAAGTCCTCTGGAGTTCTGAAAACTATGGATATCAGAGAGTGCCATCTGAGCTTCAGAAAGATATTGTGGCAAAGATAAGGGAGAGGAAAGGGCTGAAACCTGAGCCATACGATGAGGCATATTACGCCTCTCTTTAATTTTTATGAAGTTCATCTGCCTCAGGTGTCGGAAGGAACGCAATAACTTTGATCTCTACTGCTCTTGTGGCGGTCTTTTCAGACCGGTCCATGATTTTCAATTCAGTTCAAACTTGAAAAGCAATTTTCCATATATTTCAAAATGGGTTAGCCTGGGTGAAACTCTTACTCCTCTTATAGAAAGACAGCAATTTTTCCTGAAACTTGACTATTTTTCACCCACATATTCATACAAGGATAGAGGCACAATCACCCTCATATCCAGCCTTCTTGGAAAAATTCCTGAGGGATCAGATATAAACGAGGATTCATCTGGAAATGCTGGGGCCTCCATAGCAGCGTATGCCTCAGCGGCAGGTTTTAAACCGAATATATATGTCCCCCAAAATGCCAGTGAGCCCAAGATAAACCAGATAAAGAGCTACGGTGCAAAAATCCATACGGTTCAAGGGTCGAGGGAAAACGTTATGGAAGCCTGCAAAAGGGCCCCTGGATTCTATGCAAGCCATGTTCTCAGGCCTGAATTCAGAGATGGGATCAGGATGCTTAGCTACGAAATCATGACACAATTGAACTGGCATGTTCCTGATGCGGTTGTGATGCCTGTGTCAGCTGGCACACTGCTTCTCGGTGTGATATACGGATTCAGGCATCTTCTCAACTCAGGGGAAATTTCCAGGATACCACAGATTATAGCCGTACAGACCGAATTTGTCTCCCCGCTTTATCACAGGATGGAGGGATTGCAATACAATCCTCCCAGGTCATATGTTTCTGTAGCCGATGCTCTTGTCTCACAGTCGCCTCCTCTTCTGGATGAGATGTATGAATCCCTGAAAGGTTATGGAAAGGTGCTCATGGTAAGTGAGAATGAGATCATAAGTTCAAGAGAAATGCTGGCGCGGTCAGGTATACTTATTGAATATAGTTCTGCAGTAGCTTACGCAGGTGCCCTGAAACTGAAGGGATTGAAACCTGTGGTAATACTTACAGGAAATGGCCTCAAAAGTTCATACCCGAAATCCATTTGATTGCAATTCAAAGTAATCTCCACAGATATCATTGAGATTTTCACCTTTTAACAACTGCCAGGCTCATCCAATATTATAAATATTAATTATTCCTAATTGAAATATGAAAGGAGAGAACCTTCTGAAAGAGATAGAGGAGATAAATGACGAGATAGTTGCCATTAGAAGGCATATTCATGAGCATCCGGAACTTTCTTTCCATGAATCGGAGACAGAGTCTTTTATAGCCAGAAAGCTGGAGGAGTTTGGCATAGAGTTCAAAAAGGGAGTTGGAGGCCATGGTGTAGTTGGGCTGATAAAAGGAGGAAATGGAGATCGCACTATTGGCCTGAGAGCAGATATGGATGCATTGCCTGTCACTGAGGAGACTGGGCTCCCATTCTCTTCAAAAGTTCCCGGGGTGATGCATGCCTGTGGACATGACTCTCATGTTGCCATGCTTCTTGGTGCGGCTAAAATACTCGCAAAACATCGAAACGAACTGAAACAAAATGTCAAGTTTCTCTTCCAGCCAGCCGAAGAGGATGGAGGGGAGGGAGGTGCACTACCGATGATAAAGGCCGGTGCACTGGAAAATCCGCATGTGGATCACGTATTTGGCATTCATGTTATGAGTAATTCACCATCGGGGACTATCGCAATAAGATCCGGCCCGGTAATGGCGGCCCCTGATCTCTTTAAAATAGAAATAATAGGGAAAGGTGGTCACGGTTCAGAGCCAAATGAGGCCATAGATCCTATTTTCATCGGTGCACAGGTGATCAATTCAATCTATGGAATAAGGGCAAGATTCATGAATCAGGTCAAACCTCTCGTTATATCTGTCTGTATGGTTTCAAGTGGAACGAAGGATAACATAATACCGGAAAAAATGCACATGGAGGGAACCATAAGAACTCTGGACGAGACAATGAGGGCAGAAGTCAAAAGGAAGATGAGTGAAATTGTTCCCAGAATAATAGAGGGATTCGGTGCGAAAGGCCACATATCTTTCAAGGAAAATGCCTATCCAGTAACATATAACGATCCCGCTTCGACTGAAAAAGTTATAGAGATTCTGAAAACTATTCCGCAATTCAAGGTAATTGACATTGGCCCTATCATGGGTGGAGAGGATGTGTCGCGTTTCCTGGAGGAAGCGCCCGGTACGTACTATTTTATGGGAACAAGGAATGAAGAAAAAAACCTGGTATTCCCTAATCATTCGTCAAAGTTTGCCGCAGATGAGGATATTCTGAAGTATGGAACACTCTCACATGTGCTCATTGCACTTAATTTCGAGTAATACAAGAATATCTCTCTGAAGAAGAAATTGAACCGAGCCGGGTCCACAGAGATTAAATGTTATGCAAGGGAAGGGTCTGGTTTTTTCTCTTTATCAATACTTTTTCCGTTTATTGTGAGGCTATACCTTAGATCGGTTCCACCACGTATAGCAAGTATGGAAACACTGCAATACTTGGTTAGAGAGAGGTTAATTGCTTTCCTTACCTTATCTGGATCAATGTCACCTTCGAACATGAAATGGATGTCAGCCCATTTAACTACCTTGGGATGCTCCTCTTCACGTTCCGCTCTCACTTTTACTCTGAAATCTGTGTAATTCTGTCTCATCTTGGCAAGAATTGAAATGACATCACCACTGGTACATCCAGCCATCCCGAATAGCAGAAACTGTGTTGGGGAATACATCCGGGTATTATCTGCGGATGGTTCTTTTATAACAACTTCCTCCATTTCAGGATCTGAAGATACCAGGCCTTTGTTCCGCTGTAGCTTGAAATTTACCTCTAGTGAAGACATTTTTATCAGTCTTCCGGGACTTTCTTCAACGCCATTCCAATGGCTTTAAGAGCGTTAAGTACTGCGGTAAGACCAGCAGAAGTTTCCGGGTCCTTCAGCATGGCATACAACCTCAGGAAGGAAGTTGCCTCAGGGTTTTTTGCACCTACTACCATGCCTTCCCATATAGCCTCCGAATTATAGAGTATAGAATTTATTGCGTTAGAGGACATTTCACTGGACATAGAATGTACGAGGGCTGATAGAAGATTCATGGCTTTCTGGGCTCCATGCAGAAATTCCTTGGAGCTCACAAGATGCGACAGGTGTTCCAGGCTGTCAAGTATACCAGTTTCCTTAAGGTTAACTATTACTTTGATTGCAGCCTCAAGCTGGCCGGTATTTTCCATAATTTCTTTCAGAAATAACTCTATGTTATCCTGAGGCTGTCCCTGAAATTCCTTCTGTTTCTGTTCTTCTGACATTCAGATCATCCCCCTTAATATAGATGAGAAGTAAGTATCTGCGGAATAATTCCTTATAAGAAAATTCCCGGGACTCTCTGGGCCCATTGAAATATCTCCAGAAGCGTTCCCATCATAAGAAGCCGCCTTGTCCTTGCCTGTAATGATTATTCCATGTGTTGAGTCCCTGTATTCTGGCTCTGACAGTCCTGAAACACAATCTGCCACTATTCTCGAGGAGACAAACATTGCCTGCCTGTGCGCAGACACTGCTGAGCGGAATATTGTATTCCTCTGTGCATCACCTATTGCATAGGTATCGTCATAACCGCCCACAGTTAGATTCTTTGGATCAACTTTGGCATATCCGTACTCATCAACAGCAGAAATGTCAGATATTAACCCTCTCCCCCTCATTGGTGGAGATGCCACCAGCAAATTGTACTTGACTTTCTGGCCATCTGAAAGAACAACTTCCTTGTTCTTGCTGTCAACAGATGTTATTTCAGCTTTCTTATGTACCTCTATGCCGCACTTTTCCATGATGGGGGAAAGCAATGACGCAAATTTGCTGAAAGAATTTTCATCATTAGGTGTAAGAAAAACAACAGGGCTCTTTCCATCGAGCGAATGCTCTTTAATATAATCCTTCATTAAAAGTGAAAACTCTGCAAGGGTGGGAAAATAGGCATCACTTCTGTTGGAGGACCCAACAACTATCTGGCCGCCATTGAAGCTTTTCATATATTCTCTGATTTCAAGTGAATGCTGGAGGTCGAAGAAATGTTTTGCCTCTCCTTCGTATCCTGGAAGTTCCTCAGGCGCATTTCTGTTTCCAGAAGCAATTATGAGGTAATCTGCTACCATGGACCTGCCGGATCTTAAGAATACGGCCCTCTGCTTTACATCTATCCGGATCACATCATCTGTGATGTAATCAATTCCATAGTTAAGGAGAAAGTTGGTTGGTCTGACGCTTTTTCTGTAATTCCTGTAGCCGAATGGAATAAGCACCCCATCCGCCTTGTAGAAATGTCTGGATGCGTTTCCAACAACAGTAACTTCAAGTTCACTTAAGGTGGTAGAGAATCTCAGCTTGTTAGCAGCTGCAATTCCCGCAGTTCCATCGCCTACTATTACAACTTTTTTAGGTGTAGCCATCTAGGATTCACTTCCATTGAAATTTTTGACCAATGGGCTCAAAGAGTAATTGAGTAAAATAACTCGACTTTTTCTGATTTCCGAATCATTTAATGAGCCCCTTTTCACGCACTTTTATCGTAACTTGTTATTTGTAGTTTTCTCAGAGAATGATCAAATGGAACCAAAAGTTAGCACACTTCCCTACATTGAGCAGTTGTTACTGTAATTCAAGAATTCATCAGGGTGCATCATGATTAATATATGTGCAGCCGATTCTCCCCCATGGAGTGTTCCTTTAAGGTAATTGATAAGGGAAAGGACAGTATTACACTTGAAATGCTAAATTATGACAACACTCTGTTGAGACCATTAATAGACGAGATACTTCAGGATGAACAGGTTAAGGAGGCAAGATACTTCATCAAGCATCCAAAGATTGATAATCCAAAGATCTTCATAAAAGTCAAGAGTGGAAAACCACAGGCTGCACTGAAGCGCTCTATTAAAAAACTCGGGAAATTGTATGAAACAATAGAGGCTGATCTTCAGAAAGAAATCAAACAGAAGGAGCCAAAAAAGGCCAAAGCAGAATAAGAAAAAGTGGTAATTTTGGAATTTTTTCGCAGAGATATATGGGGATTTTCCTTCTGCTTACAGGTATGAGATAGAGACGTTATCAAGTTTGACCCAAGACTTCTCGATTCAGACGATCAATGATAATTTTTTTACTGGCGTTGGAGAGTTCAGTGGTTTAACCAGCGCAAGTTCGATCAGGAGGTTGTCCTCAATTCTGTGGTCAGGAGAGAATATAAATGACGCTTGTTATCTTACATTGCCCTCTGGTAAATTCTATGTAAGGGTTAAAGATTACAGAAAATGTCATGATTCCTCTCAGGAAACAGTAATCGGTGAACTGTTAAATGGAAAGGGGAGGATCGACTTTAGTTCTCCTGATTTTATTGTAAGGGCATATCATGCTGACAGGTGGTATATATGCATTGAAAAATGGAATAATACTCAGCTTAGCAGCCTTGAGAGAAGGGCACCTTTGAGGCCATTCTTTTCACCCATCTCGCTGTCCCCAAGAACTGCAAGGCTTATGATTAACATTTCAGCAACAAAATCTGGTGATCTTGTTCTGGACCCTTTCTGCGGAACAGGAGGCATACTTATTGAGGCAGCACTCATGGGACGAAGGATTATGGGCAATGATTTCTCACTGGCAATGACATCCGGGACAAAACTGAACCTGAAATATTACGGAATAAGAGATTTCAGCATATTTAACTCAGATATACTCTCCTTTGACCCAGGGAGAAAAGTCGATGCTGTGGTTACGGATTTTCCTTACGGCCGCAATTCCCTTGTTTCGGACAGAGATTTTAAGGTATTCTACACCGGGGCACTTTCCAGAATATCCGGATTTCTAAAGGAGAAAGGAAGGCTGGTCTTGATGATCAATGATCCATCTCTCTTAACAATTCCAGGAAACCTGCATATATTGAAAACTGTGAGCTTTAGAGTGCACCGTTCACTTACAAGGCACATAATGGTATTGGAGAAAATAAGTGTCTGAAGCTATGTATTTATATAGAAGAACAAATTTACTTACAGAATGTATTCCCGGACAACAATAAGCCAGAGGTTAAGTTCACCCTTAAAGTATGAAATTGAGCTTTCAAAAAAATATGGCGCAGAAATGAGGAAAACAGACGCTTCACAATTTAAAGAAACAATTGAATCTCTCAATGCAAAGATAAAGGATTATGAAAATCTCACTCTGAGGCAGAGAGCAGAGATGGAGAATTACTCCAGAGCAAAGGAGAAAGAGATTTCCCGGATTACCCTGAATGCTTCACACGATGTAATCAGGAATATTCTTCCAGTGGTAGATGCACTGGATTCTGCTATCGGTTCATCCAAGGAGGCAGACAATCTAAGGGCACTTAGAACATCACTCTTGAAGGTGCTTGAGAAATACGGCCTCAGAGAAATACCTGCAAAAGGTGAGAAGTTCGATCCGTTTCTGCATGAAGCTGTAGCAGTAGTAAATGCTAAAGAGGATGGTATAATTCAGGAAGAATATCAGAAGGGATACAAGCTCAATGATGAGGTCCTGAGGACTTCAAAAGTGGTAGTAGGAAAAAAAGGTGATTAAATATGTCGAAAATAATAGGAATAGATCTTGGAACCAGTAATTCAGCAGCTGCCGTAGTCATCAGTGGTAAGCCAACAATCATTCCCAGTGCCGAAGGGGTCTCACTTGGGGGGAAAGCCTTTCCAAGTTATGTGGGATTCACAAAGGATGGGGAAATGCTTGTGGGTGAACCGGCCAGGAGGCAAGCATTACTCAATCCCGAAGGAACGATATATGCTGCTAAGAGAAAGATGGGAACAGATTTTAAGTTCAAGGTGAGGGACAAGGAGTTCACTCCACAGCAGATTTCAGCATTCATTCTTCAGAAAATTAAAAGGGATGCAGAGGCTTTCTTAGGTGAGGAAGTTAAGGAAGCTGTTATTACGGTCCCAGCATATTTTAACGATAATCAGAGACAGGCAACAAAGGATGCTGGGCTCATAGCCGGCCTCGAGGTAAAGAGAATTATAAATGAGCCAACAGCAGCATCACTTGCCTATGGAATAGATAAACAGAAGGAATCACAGAAAATACTTGTTTTTGATCTGGGTGGAGGCACACTTGATGTTACAATAATGGACTTTGGGGACGGAGTGTTTGAGGTCGTTTCAACCTCTGGAGATACACATCTTGGTGGAACTGATATGGATGATGCTATCATCAATTTCCTTGTTGACGATTTCAAGAAGAAGGAGGGGATTGATCTCTCTAAGGACAAGAATGCATTCATCCGATTGAAAGATGCTGCCGAAAAGGCAAAGATCGAGCTTTCGACCTCAATGAGCAGTGAAATCAATCTTCCATACATAACAGCAACACAGGATGGCCCTAAACATCTGCAGTTCAACCTGACAAGAGCTAAGTTCGAGGAACTGATCTCATCTGTGGTCAATAGATGCAGAGGGCCTCTGGATAATGCCCTTCAATCAGGAAAGCTTTCCAAGTCTGACGTTTCAAGGATTATAATGGTTGGAGGACCAACAAGGATACCACTGGTCAGAAAGTTTGTTGAGGATTACTTTGGTAAGAAGGTTGAAGGCGGTGTAGACCCAATGGAGTGCGTAGCAATGGGGGCAGCCATACAGGGTGCAGTTCTTGCAGGAGAAATCAAAGACATAGTCCTGCTGGATGTCACTCCTCTGACTCTTGGAATAGAGACTCTTGGTGGAGTTATGACACCTCTAATTCCAGCAAACACCACAATACCAACCAAGAAATCTCAGGTTTTCACAACTGCCGCAGATATGCAGACTGCTGTTACTATTCACATTGTGCAGGGTGAAAGGACAATGGCTTCAGACAATGTGTCACTTGGAATGTTTAATCTGGTAGGTATACCTCCAGCTCCCAGAGGAATTCCTCAAATCGAAGTTACATTTGATATTGATGCAAATGGCATTCTGAATGTTTCAGCACAGGACAAGGGTTCAGGGAAGAGCCAGAGCATTTCAATTACTGCCACGAACAAGCTCTCAAAGGAGGAAGTGGAAAAGATGAAGAAACAGGCGGAGGAATTTGCTGAGCAGGACAAAAAGAAAAAAGAAGAGATAGAGAAACTTAACACTGCTGAAACTCTCGCCTATACCGTGGAAAAAACAGTCAACGATGCCAAGGACAAAATTGACGAGAAAACTCGCAAGGATATTCTTGATGAGGTCAAGCAGTTGAGGGATGCAATCACTGCAAAAGATGTTTCGAAGGTGGACACTTTGAGCGAAAGCCTTTCAAAGAAGATTCAGGAAGTGGGTGCCAAGATGTACCAGTCTTCAACTCCTCCACCAGGTCCTGAGCAGGAGCAGTCTCAGCAGAGTTCCGGGACAGAGGGTCCGCAGGCAGAGGGGCAGACTTCAGAAGGCCAGGACCAGAAGGTTTACGATACCTCCTATAAGGAAAAGTAAACATCCGGTCCAGGGTATTTTAAATGGCAAAGGATTACTATAGCATACTGGGAGTTAACAAGTCTGCATCCCAGGATGAAATAAAGAAAGCATTTCGAACTCTTGCTAAAAAGTATCATCCAGACTCGGCAGAGGGGGATAAGGTTCAGGCAGAGGCTAAGTTCAAAGAGATAAGCGAGGCCTATGAGGTCCTTTCTGATGAGAATAAAAGACGGGTCTATGATCAGACAGGGAGTGTAGAATTTGGATCTGGAGGTTCAGACTTTACATGGCAGGACTTCTCCCATGCATCTGATTTCAGTGATCTGGGTGATATATTCAGCAGGATCTTTGGCGGGAATTTTGGCTTCGGCGGCGCTGAAGGATCATTTTTTGGACAATCCTCCAGATCAAGACAGAATCTTGATCTCCTTACCAATATTCGAGTAACTCTGGAAGATGTCTATTATGGCACAAGGAAATCGATCAGATACAAAAGGATGGCACCATGTGAAACATGCAAGGGGACTGGTTCCAAGACATTCAGAACTTCCACCTGTCCTGCATGTAACGGTACAGGACAGCAGAGAATCGTTCAGGGGCAGGGGTTCTTCAGACAGGTAATGGTTACTGTATGCAGAAACTGTCAGGGTTCCGGGTCCATTCCTGAGCAGCCTTGTCAGGTGTGCTCTGGGAAAGGAACAACCAGCATTACGGAAAATATTGAAATAGAGATACCAAAGGGAGCAGAAGACAAACTGAGGCTTAGAGTTAAGGGAAAAGGACAGGCGGATCATGGGGTGGTCGGAGACCTGTATGTGGCAATAAATGTTCAGCCTGAACAGAATATCAGGAGGATCAGAGATGATCTTCTTATTCCACTGGAGATTTCTTTTCCGGAGGCAGTTCTTGGTACCGAGAAGGATATATCAGTTTTCAGGGAAAAACTTACTGTGAAAATTCCATCAGGGGTCCAGCCCAATGAGATAGTCAAGGTTAAGGGCTCAGGTTTCCCACATCTCAATTCAAGAGGGCGCGGGGATATTCTTCTGGAGATGAAACTTACAGTTCCAAAACATGTTAGTTCTACGCAGAAAGAGCTCCTGGAGAAATTTTTAGAGGAAGGAGAAAAAAAACATTCCTGGCTTAGGGGATAAAATTCAGGGATGGATGATTGGAAAACATTTAAGTCATGGTAAGTTAATATTAGTCAGTGAAAGTTTTAGTAGCATTCGACAATTCAGACGTTGCAAGAAAAGCACTCCATTTTTCTCTGAAATTCAAAGATATATTCACTGAATACATTATTTGCTATGTCTCTCCAATTGCCGTTGGGACAGGCCCAAGTTTTGATGCCTATGTTCCAGCATCTATGTATCAGCAGGGGGAGTCCGGAAATGACGAGGTAATGGAATCCGCACGATCCATGGTTGAATCGATCTCAATTCAGGCTACATATGTAAGACTTGACTCTCCCGGTGAGCAGGTCGCTAGAGTCATGGTAAAAGCAGCAGAAGACAGGGGCGTTGATCTCATAATAACTGGAACAAGAAAGTTAACTGGCCTTAGCAAGGTACTTCTCGGTTCGGTAAGTTCAGAGCTCATAAAACTTAGCAAAATTCCTGTAATGGTTGTTCCCCCTGATGGCCTCTGACATCATCATAAAGTGTTTTAAATAACCAAGTGATGTGGTCTGGCATATGGGAAGCATAAGGCAGACAAATATCAAGAGAATTGCACAGGATCTGGTGGAGACAAACCAGGGTCTTTTCACGGTTGATTTCAACAAGAATAGGGATCTACTTAAGGGTTCAATGGAAGGAGTTTCAAAGAGAACAATGAATCTCATAACCGGATACGTTACAAGATATGTGTTAAAAAAACAGTCAAGGCTTAAAAAGGAAATAGAGCAGGGCACAGCAACCGCAGAGTAAGCTGCAGCAATTCTAATATTCTCCATGATATACGCCCCTTATCATGGAAGAAGTATATGTTGTAGATTTTTTAAGGACCCCAATTGGAAAATTCGGGAAGTCCCTTAAGGATCTCCCCGCAACTGTGCTCGGAGGAAGGGTAATTTCTGAGATTCTGAAGCGCAACGCCCTACAGTCCGATCGCATAAACGAAATTATAATGGGAAATGTTATTCAGGCATCCAATGGACAGAATCCAGCGGGGCAGGCAGCAAAAAATGCAGGACTCCCAGACACAGTTCTGAAATACACAGTTAATCTTGTCTGTGCCTCAGGCATGCTTGCCATGGAGAACGCCTACAGGAAAATAGCCATGGGAGATGCGGATCTTATAATAGCCGGAGGAATGGAGAGCATGAGCCGCTCACCCCTGCTTCTTGAACCTTCTGTAAGATGGGGTGTGAAGCAGCTGCTTGGAAAAAACCTTGAATTCCAGGATTCAATGCTCAGAGATGGCCTTCTTGATGCTTTTACAGGCACCCACATGGGAAAGTACGCGGAAAAGAGTGGCAGAAAGTATGGAATTGACAGGTCAGAGGCAGATAAATTTTCTTATGAAAGCCATGAAAGGGCCCGTAAGGCATGGGAGAGAAATGAGACCCAGAAAGAGACACTCCTGATGGACGAGATAAGGATAGACGAAGGGATAAGGAAGACAACCCTTGAAGAACTTTCAAAGATTTCGCCTGCATTCTCAACTGACGGTATTCTCACTGCAGGGAACTCATCACAGCTCTCGGATGGAGCATCAGCACTGCTTCTTGCCTCTAAAAGTGCAATAGAAAAGAACGGTTTAAAGCCAGCAGCTATTATAAAGGGGTTTACGAGGGCTTCGATGGCACCAGAAGACTTTGTTGAAGCTCCAGTACCGTCTGCAAAGGAATTAATGAAGAGATTATCCATGAAATCCGATGATTTTGATCTGATTGAGCACAACGAGGCCTTCTCTGTTGCATCACTGATAGTCAGGAATGAACTGGATGTTGATCCTTCAAAATTCAATGTCAATGGTGGTGCAATAGCACTTGGGCACCCACTTGGAAACAGTGGCTCAAGGATTGTTGTCACACTCCTTAATGCTTTGAGGGAGCGGCATCTTTCAAATGGATTGGCTACAATCTGCCATGGTGGTGGCGGCGGCCAGTCTGTTGCGCTGGAGATGGTACAGTGAAAGTTGCAGTCATCGGTGCCGGAACCATGGGCCGGGGCATCGCCCAGGTATTTGCCCAATCAGGCCATGAAGTGGTTCTGACAGATATGATTGAGGACGCTCTCCCCCAGGCTCTGAAAAACATAGAGGACTCCCTTGGGAGACTCAAGAAAAAAAGCATCATTGAAGAGAATCCAGGAGAGATAATATCCAGAATAAGGACTGCAAAACATATAGATGAAATTGGCCAGAATGATCTCTACATCGAAGCGATATTTGAGAAATTGAGCGCCAAAATGGATCTCTTCAGATCCATTGACAGTGTTGCCCCAAAAACTTCTATCATTGCAAGCAACACCTCTTCCATATCCATCAACATTCTCTCAACGGCTATCAAAGCGCCTGGGAGATTTATCGGAATGCACTTCTTCAACCCCGTGCCTGTGATGAAGCTGGTTGAGATTATAAAGGGAGAAAGGACCGATCAGGCAACTGTTGAATCTGTGGTGGCAATAGCAAGGGGCCTTGGAAAAGAGCCTGTAACATCAAAGGATTTTCCTGGATTTATTTCAAACAGAATTCTCATGCCCATTCTGAAGGAGGCAATGCTCTGCCTTCAGGAAGGGATAGCAAGTGCTCAGGATATCGACAGAACAGCGAAACTTGGTTTAAACCATCCCATGGGTCCACTTGAACTCTCCGATTTCATTGGCCTGGATGTAGTCAAGGACATTATGGAGGTCTTATACACTGAATTCGGTGAGGAAAGGTTTAAGCCTCCGATAATACTAAGAAACATGGTAAACTCCGGAATGCTTGGCCGCAAAACAGGCGCTGGGTTCTACCGGTACGGTGATGAGTGATGGATTACAGGTTCCTCAGGGTATCTGACAGGGATGACATCAGGCACATTGAAATATCAATGGAGAGCCCGCTTAACCCTTTGAATATGGATGTGATTGGAGAGATTGGTGATGTGATAAGATCTTCAGAAGGGAAGGTGCTGGTCATATCCGGAAGGAACAAAGCTTTCTCGGCCGGCGCAGACATTCATGGGTTTGTGGACCTGACACCGGAAATGGCTTATGAATTTGCAACAAAGGGCCACAGGGTTATGGACTCGATTGAAGAGCATCCGCTCCCTGTAATTGCCGCGATTCATGGTTTTGCCCTGGGTGGGGGCTTTGAGCTTGCGCTTGCCTGTGATTTCAGAATTGCCCATCCTGATTCCAAAATGGGACTTCCAGAGATAAACCTTGGAATAATACCTGGATTTGGGGGAACTCAAAGGTTACTCAGAATTGCCGGTGAAACAAGGGCACTTCAGATGATATGCACCGGCTCCACAATAACAGCAAGGGAAGCAGTAAATTATGGCATAGTTAATGAAGTGAGCGAAAATTACCTGGAAAGGGCATTCTCTTTTGCTTCAGAGCTGGCATCGAAACCCCACAGTTCACTGAAATTTACAAAACGCCTCCTGAGACACCACAATTCCGAGGAATTTGAGCTCGAAAAGGAGTTCTTTGGAAGGGCCTTCGGTCTTCCCAGCAGAAGAGAAGGCGTCAGTGCATTTCTAGAGAAAAGAAAACCACAGTTCAACAGAGATTAGGTATTCAATACGTAAACAAGTAAGTGCGTTAAAATCAGTCTATCTTTAGATCCATTTTTCATTCTAACCGGCTTCCTCAGATGCCTACTTTCCTTTTTCTCCCGATTTGTTGTTCAAACTATGCATCGCTCAATCAGAAAGCGATCATCTGTTTGCTGATTAAAGACCTGATTGAAAGTTAGATTTAGTGGGCCATAGTTCAGAAATCTTCTTCATTTTTACAACGGGAAATTATGTGGTTCAAGTAATAGTTTGCAGGATTGTCCAGACAATCTGTTAAGATCTTTTCAGATAACACGGGCCTGCTGGGATTTGAACCCAGGTATTCGGCTTCGAAGGCCAACAGGATATCCTAGCTACCCCACAGGCCCATAGTCCATAGGATATTCAAAAACAAGTTAAAGAGTTTCCTGAAGATAATTGCCCTCTGGAAAAATGAGATCAGATTCGTCCTGGTCCCTCAGGTAATCGAACATGGAATAGAGTGGTTTGATCCGGCCTTTGGATACTCCCCTATCGGGAGTCGTGAAGTTGAAACAGAAAGAGCATTTTCCCGGGCTTGACTGGACAAAGTAACAGTCCCCTCCTTCATAGAAAATACACTTTGATTCAACGGACATTTCACCTTTGTCCATTGAAGAATCATATATAGAGCCTGTATTTATTTATGATCCTTTCGTAAATCTCCCTTCCCATGTGGCCTTCCTTTAATGCTCTGTATACCTCTACAATGAACAGGTCTACAATATTTTTTGGAGTGGGAAGGCCATCCGGTGGAATATTCTCATTAGCAATGGAAGATATTATTGCAAAAGTATTGTCGCCGTATCTGACATTTGTGTTGATCATATTTCCTTTGCTTGCAACGAATTTGCGAATGGACTCAATATTGCCAGATGCTAGCATCATATAGACATTGCATATCTGGGATACTACAATCCCGAAGTGATCGCCAAGTTTCTCCGCCGATTTTCCTGACTTTTCGGAGCGATTCTTTGCCATCTCCAGATCCCCAATGGCGATAAAGTGCATCGTGGCTATGGAATACCACATTGGTGAAAAATCATCTGAAAAAGCGACGTCCCTGGAAAACAGCTCATTCAGGTCCTCGATTTTCCTTGCACCTGTGAAGACTTCTACCAGCCCCTTGAGGCCAATTGAAACATTCTTCCACTCACTGTTGCCTATTCTTGTGGCCTCGACTTCCATTATTTCAGCATATTTAAAGGCCTTTCCCGGTTTGAATATGTTAAGGTTTAGTATGGTAAGGAACCTGTAGAATGGATATGATAGATTGCTGTCATTAAGGTTTACAACGAGCCTTTCTGTCGATCCAATCAGTTTAAGCGAATCATCAAGCCTTCCAGAGTTATAGAAGATCTCAGACAGATTGTAAAGTGCATAGGCTCTTGATACAAGGTCTCCTGTTATGTAGGATTCAGATATGATCGGA
>JAJZZQ010000026.1 GCA_021797525.1 Thermoplasmata archaeon
AATGCCGTCAAGCTGATCACGCCTCATGACTGAAAGTACAAACCTCTCACCCATCTTCACAGATTCCAGTGTTGCAAATCTGTATGCCTTGTCTGTACCCCTGAACTTCTTTGATCCCACACCTATGAGATATCTGCTGTCAGCACCATAATATGGGTGGTCGTGTTCATCGATGGCAACATTCACGGGTGTTGAGAAGGCACCCATGGAGATCGCCTTTTTAATGATGAGATCCAGCAGTGACCCTATGGTTTCTATTCCAGTTCTTACTGTTTTCCTCTTTTTATTCATGTCAGATCCTTTTCTCCTGTGTGAACCGGATTCAGAGGCAATTTCCTTCAACAGCCTGAACATGGTATCACCTGATGGTGTTCCTGTATTTCCGTAATTTCTCACATATGTTTCAATGTACAGATGATCTGCAATGGCATTCCTCAGTGTTCCTGATACATTGCCTTCAGTAAAGATGGAACGTTCCTTGATGACTGGTGTGAACATGTTCTTCATGGCTGAGGAGAAAAATTCTTTTGTATCCTTTACATTACACAATGGGGGATTGTTTTGTGCTTTCATAATACAATATTAATCCCCCTAATTTTAAGTTGTCTGCCAGGATAAATAAACAATGAGAACCTTTTGTATGGTAATAAACTACATTGCCGATGAATTAGGCATGTCTGATCCGGTTGGACATGCGGAGAGTGTGTCAGTCTTAAAAGCTCCTCCGCTTTGTTCAGTTCTTCATTTCTGATCGAGAAGGATTCCCTCAGGAAATCGATCATTGATAGAATATGGCTGATCTTGTATATTATTTTTAACCAGATGTGATCTCATGTCTGGCCAGGGATACGCGATCTTAAACTTGAGGATAAATCCTCGTCGCGAAGCATGCGTCTCCCTTCTTTCATTCAGTACCCGGATGGGATGTTGCAGCATATCTGCGGATAAAAGACAAGTCTGTGGTGAATGGAAGAGATTGGGATTATAACTGACCGGTGAAATGAATATGAAGATATATGTTGGAATAGATATGGCCAAGGACAGGTTTGATTACTGTGCAATGGATGATTCCCTCAATATTTTATGCAGGGGAAGCAATAGGGAGAATCGAAAGGAAAGATTCAACGAACTGTCTGATCTGATCAGAACACTGAAATCCACCAGCACCATGATGAGGATTGGAATGGAATCCACAGGAATATACCATATTCCATTATACAACCATCTGAGAACATACGGATTCCATGTCAGAATTCTCAACGGGCTTGAGGTAAGAGGCATGAAGAGGTCAAGGGTAAGGAAGACAACCAATGAATAAAGGGAGCTCGTAAATAGTCTATGTAATTACCTATTCTCCATGTTGGAAGGGACCGCAGTAAAGGCTCCAAACATGCTTATCTTACCTGCTGTCTGAGATCTTCCTGTTCTGCGATAGAAGTGCCAATCAATTTTTCCGAAATCGCCAATTGACAAGGTTAACGTTACCGGACAGAGGTCTTGCAGTCCTCTTATATGTGTAGGATTCCCCCCAGTCATTTTACGCACCTGTAGAATTTTTCCGAGTAAATTTTTTCCGGAGGAATGAAAGAAAAACGGAGTTTTTAAAGTAGTAGAAAAGACCGATCTTCTCAAATATTCCATGCTTGAATGATGACCCATACTTTCTATAATGTCAAAGAGCTCACTTGGGAGAGATCGCCCTGCATGAGGTTGTTGCTATGTGGCCAAATGAACCTTCTCCAGCGGGAAACTGTCAGGTTTGTCCTTGTCCTTCCACAGTGATCTTATGCATGTCTGCACCACTTTTCCACAGGTCCTGTGAGATTCAACCTCTTCGTAATAATTTACCACCGTACCATTTTTATTTTTCTGACAACTTTCCTCACTTAAGACATTCTTATCATAGTAGAATGTTCCACAATGTTAATTAATAATTTGTAGATCGTAGATCAACATCGTTTGCAGAATATTATAATCACAGGATTCCTAGAGAGATTAGGATAAGAAATGTAGTGTAAATTCTAAGACTATATTGGTGCCATATGAAATACCGAAAGGTTTTTCAGTTTCGAATAGCTTCGTTAATTATGAAATTTTTTGCATTGAAAGAAAATGGGAAAAGACAGGAGTACGTGGAGAAAGATGGGAAGATTTATAAGCCAAAGGAAAGCAGCCTATCTCTCCTAATGAAAGTTTCGGCTGGCGAAGTGCCTCCCCTTGGAGAACCGGTCCAAATGGATTTTGACGGCATAGTAGACATGAGCGCCAAAGGTGTTACTTATGACCTTCCGTTGCAGCCGAAAGAGATCTGGGGGAGTGGAATTTCATATTTTGTGTCTCGAACGAGATATTCTGAGAGCGATGCTGCAAGGATAAAGGGCAAGACTATTTATGAGACTGTCTATGACGCAGAGAGACCCGAGATTTTTTTCAAAGGCACCACATCAAGATGCGCCCCGCCTGGCGGTTACGTTGCAGTTCGTTCAGATTCCAAATGGACTCTTCCTGAGCCTGAACTGGCTGTTGTGATAGATTCCAAAGGCAAAGCCCTTGGGTATACTATATTTGATGATGTATCAGCTCGTGATATCGAAGCTGAAAATCCGCTTTACCTTCCCGAATCAAAGATTTACAATGGATGCTGTTGCTTTGGGCCTGTCGTGGTCACACCAAACGAGATCGAAGATCCATACGGCCTTGAGATTTCAATGAAAATATACAGGAACAATGCTATTTTCTTTGAAGGTAGTACAAGCACGAAGCAAATGAAGACGAAGATAGCCACACAGATCAAGTATCTTATTAGAGATAATTTTGTCCCGGACGGTACTATTCTGACAACAGGTACGAGTATTATTCCAGGAAAGGAACAGGGTCTCAAGGACGGCGATCGTGTTGAAATAACCATAGAGAAGCTCGGAACCCTTATCACGGGCGTGATAAAGAACAAGAACTAATTTTTCCAAACACATCTTTTTTAGAAAATAGACAATGAATTGTGGTTGTTGAAGTGTGAATAAAAGAACCTGAACAGATATATCTGATCCACTACAAAATCAGAACGTAATTACATGGAAAATACTGATCTATTGGGCTGAGCTTACAGTTTTTCACCTTATATTTACATAACCCGAGTTAAGGAATAAAGAAAAAATTGTTTATATAAAGTAACCTCTGCTTACCAACCTAAGTATACGGTCTTTTCCTTGGAATAAAAATCGAGTGCTTCCTCACCCATCTCTTTCCACGTATTTGCCCCAGATGACTTGAATGCACCGAAAGGTGCCTGAAGCTCAAGCCCGACAGTAGGCCTGTTAACTTTTATCACACCTGCATCTACCCTGTTCACGAACTCCATTGCGTTCTTCAAGTTAGTAGTCATTATTCCAGATGTGTGCCCGTACTCCACGGAATTAACAAACTGTATGGCTTCTTCAATGTCGTTTACCTTTGTGACTCCAAGCACTGGCCCGAAAATCTCCTCCTTAAATAACCTCATGTCAGGGGTGACATTGTCAAATATGACAGGGTTCAGGAAAAGGCTGTTCTTTTTCTTTTCATTATTGCCTACAATTATTTTTGCACCCTCAGACTTTCCAATCTCAATATATTCTACATCGGTTTCATACTGCCCTTCGTCCACCACTGGCCCCATGTCGGTGCCGTCTGCCATTCCGTCACCAACGTGCCAGTTCTGTGCAGCAACAACAAGTTTCTTCATAAAATAGTCGTACACCTTTCTATGAACCAGGAGTCTGCTCGTTGCAGTGCATGACTGACCTGTAAGACCGAATGCCCCAGCTACTGCATTCTTGACCGATGGCTCAAGATCGGCATATTCGTCAACATACATGGCATTCTTTCCACCAAGCTCAAGCTGAATCCTTGTCATGGTATTCTTCTTTCCCACAGACCTGTAGATGCTTTTTCCTACTGGTACTGAGCCTGTGAATGAGACAGCCTTTATCCTTTCGTCCTCCACCAGTGCATTACCAATCTCCCTTCCGGATCCAACAGCCACATGCACCACATTCTCGGGGAGTCCTGCCCTTCTCAGGGTGTCAAGAAGCTTTACAACCAGAATAGGTGTATTGGATGCAGGTTTTATGACAACTGAATTTCCTGCAGCCAAGGCAGGTGACATCTTCCATACGGGGATTGAGAGCGGAAAATTCCAAGGAGATATCAGTGCCACAGTTCCCAGGGGCTCACGTGTGGTGAGTATTGAAGTGTCGGCGCTTGCAGAGGGAAGGGTTTTCCCCCCGTATTTCATAATTACGGCTCCATAAAACTTCAAAGTATTATAGCTTCGTATAACTTCCAGCTTACTGTCCTTGAGGGTCTTGCCCTCCTCCATTGTCATAAGTTCAGCATACTGCTCTAGTTCCTGTTCCATAAGCTCACCAGCTTTGAGCAGGATCAGTCCTTTCTTGACCGGCGAAAACGAGGACCATTCCGAAGCTTTTTCCTCAGCTTTTTCTAATGTCTCTGCAAGATCGGTTGGTGTCATTGACTTGAGTTCGGCTATAACCTCGCCTGAAGAGGGATTCTTATCTTTCAAAACACCTCCGGAACCTTGCAAATATTTGTTCACTATAGTCTGATAACTTTGTCTCATCTGTTTCACTGGTAATAAATGACCGTATGTTAGTTAAGGTTTATTATTACAGCTATGCCGGCAAAAGACTGTTAGATCTCTCATCATCTCATGATCCCTGTTTCAGTTCTGTATCCCTTGCATTATAGGCTATTCCCATTGTCTCATCCGAATAAGGTTCATTCCTCAGCTTTCCAGACACCAGATCCTTCTTTCCCTTATCCACAAGCTCAACTATCCTCTTTCTTTTTATTTAATGG
>JAJZZQ010000052.1 GCA_021797525.1 Thermoplasmata archaeon
ATCTAGATGTGATGTCCATGTTCCCTGAGAAAAATTCATGGAAAAAAGAAAGATCTGTGCTTCTTGTAATTGATATGCAGGTGGATTTTGTCTCTGAGATCGGATATCTCGGAAAAACTGGTATCGATCTTACACCTGTAAAGGAAAGCGTTGACAAAATAAGAACGCTGGTCAATGTTTCCAGGGGTTGCAATATCCCCGTCATCTATACAAGAACCGTGCATGAACGCTTTACAGACTCCACCGTCTGGAAGGCCAGAAATTTGAGAAAAGCCTCCGAGCAGGGAATATGTGCAGCAGGAACTGCTGGAACTGAAATAATTGATGAACTGAAACCGATTGCTGGAGAGCGGGTTGTGGTTAAGCACAGATACGATGCCATGCTGGGGACAGACCTGCCCGTGATCCTCAGGGCACTTGATGCTAGGAGAATTTTCGTGACTGGGACACAAACAAATCTTTGTGTTGACTCAACAGCCAGGCATCTTTTCATGGAAGATTATGATACTATTCTTATTGAGGAGTGCGTCAGCACACCCTACAGGGATATGCATCTGCCATTCCTTAAGAACTTTCACGAAAATTTTGGTGAGGTTTCCACCATGTCGAGAGTCCTGAAATATATGGAGAGTTATTGAACTACTTCTCCAGTATATTCATTTTAATCCTTTTCTTTTCAAGTTCCTTCCCTATCTGGAAATGGTCTCCTGAAAGAACCATCCTGGAGTACCTGTCATATTCATCAGTCCACTTTTCCAGATCGTAACCATACCATGGATTCTTCATAACTGGATCAGGGAAACCAAGTTCTTTCCATATTTTCACAGCATTTTCCATGTATTCCTTTTTTGGAAGAGAAGTTGGAGGATAATCCGTCTTTCTTGTTGCATCCAGGAGAAGAGCAGAGCTCTCCAGATAACCCTTTGGCCCAGTCTTTTCACCTGGATTTGCCGCTGATGGATCAAGGTGGGCAGACTTTCCACGTATAATCTGGATATCCCTGTGCGGCTGCATTCTGAAACTCAGGGCCCAGTTCACTGAGTCAGGATCGAATGGATCAATGTCCTCATCAACAGCTATTATCATCTTTCCGATGTCAGAGGCATATCCTGAGGCACATACCAGGGCTCTCATTGCATCAGTCGGACCTGTCTTCTTCATCTGTATTACACAGTACTGCCAGCTTCCGCTTGATTCATGGAAAGCCACCTTCTTTATCCCAGGCAATCCGCAATCATCCTTGAGGAATTTGGTGAATGCGCTTCCATATGCCACCTGCCTGAGTTTGCTGCTCTCACTTGGCGGCATCTGGCTGATTATTGTCTGGAATATTGGGCTGTCTTTTCTATGGGTTACAGCTGTAACTTCCATAACCGGACACCACTGGCTCTCCACGTCTGCTGCTACATAACCGGTATATTCCCCGAATGGGGTCTGCTGTTCGAAATCCTCAACCGAGACCTTGCCTTCTATGATGTATTCAGCAGTTGCAGGAACAACAAGATCAACAGTTTTGCATCGAACAACCTCTATCGGCTCGCCGGCTATCCCTCCTGCCACCGCAAACTCATCCATGCCGTACGGAACTTTGGCTGCCGCTGTATACTGCACATATGGCGGACCGCCGATTACAATTGCAGCGTCCATTTTCTTTCCCTTCTCAGCAGATTTCTTCAGATGAGTAAATCCGTGGCTGCCCCTGTGTATTTCCCATAGAATCTTCCTGGGGCCGAATACCTGTCCAGAATATGTGCCTGCATTCTGGATTCCGGTTTCAGGATCCTTGGTAACAAAGGCTGTAGTTGTTCTCACCTGGCAGCTGTAACCCGGAATTTCCACAGGAAATGGAATATCCATGAGGCCATGCTTTTCCAGGTCCTCCCCTTCAATTACCACCTCCTGACATTTCCCACTTCCCACAATTTTAGGGCCTATGGGATGGCTGATCCCGAATGTGAAACGATCGGGGACTTCGTCAGGCTTGCATTCCATACCTGTGGCATAAATCTCCATTGAACTTGAAAGAACACCTGTACAGACCCTGGCATCGAATTTCTTCCCCTTAGAATTGTGTACATTTGTAAAGAGAAAACCTGTTCGCTGGGATTCAGGCATCCCTCTAAACTGTACCCTTACAAGGGGCATTAAATCTGTTTCAAGCTTCATTGGACGATCTACTGTCCTAAGCAACCCTTTTTTATCCAGTTCCTTGAGGTAGTCCCTCAGATCGTGAAATACCATACATCCTTATCATTAGCTGTAAATAAACATTAACATAAAATTGTAATCCAATTACGAATAGACGGTTTTATAAATTTATTAAAATGCCATTATTAATTGAAAATATATCTTCACTATTGTTAATGGCTATGCTAAAATCATTTGAGGATCTCCTGGAACTTCTTTCTCACCCTTGAATCAGTCTCCTGATCTGCTTTAACCACTTCCGGAAAAGTCCCTTTGATTATTTTTTCCATGGGCTTAACGGCCATAATAATGGCCCTTGAACTTGTATATTCAAGAATGTCCTTCCCTTCCTTATGAATAGATATTGGATCAAGAGGAGTCCCCATGGTGTTTCTGACAATTTCTATTCCTGTTGCAGGATCATTTCTGCTGCACATGGCCCACACCACATCATGAATGTTTGATGGATCGATATCGTCGTCCACAACTACAGTATATCTTCCAGAGACCGCACCTGGCCTGCATTGTGATGCAATGTGCCCTGCCATGACGGCATGTCCGCCGAACATCTGCCTGATTGAAACGACTGTAAATGCTCTGGAATAGCCTTCCTCGTGGCACCATACACCTTTTACCCCTGAAATTCCTGCACTCTCAAGTGTGTTCCATATTAGAGAAGCCCTGATAGGGCATCTAAAGTATGAATAATCATAAGGGGGTTTTCCTGCACATGTACCCAGAAGTATCGGGTCTTTTCTCATATAAAGTGCCTCCACGTGCAACACAGGATTTCGCATTTTCCCCCCGGCATAATATCCCATAAATTCACCAAGGGGGCCTTCATCCGTCATCTCTGAATCTATATAGCCCTCAATTGCTATTTCTGAATCTGCAGGGATAGGCAGGCCTGTGATCGGGCCTTTGACAACTCTTACCGGCTCCCCCCTCACAGCTCCAAGGTAGTTGAATTCCGATACCCCCTCCGGAACCTCATTGGCAGAGAACAGGTTCAGGCCAGGGTTGTGGCCGAAGGATGCTGCTATCGGCACCCTACCTTCCTTTTTCATCCACTTTTCCACATGATTCCTTCCGTGCCTTGACGCCTCCATAAGTATGGCAAGATGGTTCCTGTCCTTTACCATGATACGGTAAGTGCCCACATTGACCCAGCCATTGTCAGGGTCCCTTGTTATTACTGCATCCATGGTACCGATATATCTCCCTCCATCTTCACTGAACCACTTTGGAACCGGTATTTTGGAAATATCGACATCATCTCCTTTCATAATTGTCTCGAAAACTGGTGAATTCGAAACATACTCAGGATCAAAGGCAGATTGCATTGAAGTTGTCTGGCTTAGCCTTTTCCTTATCTCTGATGTTAGAGACATGTCGTTAAAATTTCCCTTCATACCAAGGGCCTCAGATACCCTGTTTGCGTCCAGCAATGATCCAGTCAGCACCCTCATTCCCTTTTGGTATCCCTTAATATCATCGAACAGGAGCGTGTATTTGTTCATCTTTGCGTTGGCATCGGTCAGCGCTCCGATTTCCAGATTCCAGTCCGCGCCTGAAACCTTTCTGAGAAGACCTCTGGATTCTATCTTATCAATAAAGGACCTAAGTGAATAATTTTCTTTTTCCATGCTATCATTTTTCTATACCGTTTCCGGGTTAAAATGTTTTCTTGTTATGAAGTAAATACATTTGCCAATGTTGTATTACAATAATGAAGTCCATATATGAAATTACTTCTAAAATTCAATTATAACTGCAGTATGATTTAACACAATAACAATCGCAGACCAAATTAAGATTAATATGCCTGTATATATCTGTTAGGAGTGGATTAAATGCAGAGGATAAACGGGCATAACCTGAAAAACCTACAGAAAGTCTGGAAGGGAGATACGCCATTCATTGGAGAGATGGAAGAGGGCGAGGAAATCATATTGGACATCCCTGATTCCTCAACTGATCAGGTCATACCCGGTACAAAGAATGAAGACCTGGGAAAAATGGATCAGTCTCTCCTTGATGCCTCTGTTGGGCCATTAAGGGTTAAAGGTGCAAAACCCGGTGATCTGCTTGCAGTCCACATACACAGTATAGAGACAGGAAAATGGGGTTTCAGCACACTTTCTGAGGATTTTGGTCTGCTGAAGGGCAGATTCAAACCAACCATCTTCTACTGGAAAATAGAGGGGGGTTATGCCATTCCCGATGGTGATTTTCTAAAGGGTATAAGAATACCCATTTCCCCTTTTCTCGGGGTAATCGCAACGCTCCCTTCATCCGGAAGTTTTGGGATGATCCCACCTCAGAAATTTGGTGGAAATATGGATAACAGGCTCAATGGATCTGGCTCCACAGTGTTGCTTCCTGTTAATGTCGAAGGAGCAGGCCTTTCATTTGGCGACCCACATGCATGTCAGGGGGATGGAGAGGTGTGTGGAACAGCTGTAGAGACAAGCGCAACAGTCAGGATTTCAGTAAAAATAGTTAGAAATAGAAATATTTCATCCCCTGTTACTTATTCAACTGAACATACCGGAGGGAAAGTGTTCTGCACAACCGGAATAGGGCCTGAGTTGAAAACAGCCGCAATTGATGCTGTGG
>JAJZZQ010000084.1 GCA_021797525.1 Thermoplasmata archaeon
TGACAATTCCAATTTCCCCGGGAGGAATTGGAACAGTTAATACAGATGTGGTACTGGCAGCACTGTTCACTGCTCTTGTTGGAAGTGTCTTCGGATATTACGTAAGTACTGTTGCACTGATATATGTGGATGCTTCTGCGGCCGGGATCATATTTGTGGGGGAGCCAATATTCGCAGCCCTTTCTTCAGTTGTACTGGCCCATGAAGTTCTCTCCAGAGTTGTCATTGCAGGCGCAATCCTGATGGTAATTGCAATGTTTCTGACAACTGTGGACAAATACCTGAGAGAGCATAAAAGAAGGGGGAAATCTGCTTTATGAAGATGGATCAGTTCCTGCCCTTACTCTGACGGCGACTCCTCTCCTGTATGACATCATTTCTCGGCCCGGGACGTTGGCTCTGCCTACTGCAAGAAGCTCCCCTGAATGGTCTGTAACAAGGACCTCATTTCCAGCGACAATGCCTGGATCAGCAGATAAAATGAATTTGAAGAACACATTGAAACCTTTCCTGTTAAATTCAGCACTTTCCTCGGAGACAGAAATTCTGTGCCTGTCAGTTAGGTTCATCAACCGCTCTGCCCCTTTTATTGAGAGTGTAAAAAACCCATCATGTGCCCTAACTGTTCCAAGCAGATTGCTGTCCAGGAAGACGCCACGTATCCTCCCTGTTTTTCTGCTGTGAGTTACCTGGCACTGATCTGGAAACATCGCTGATCCGTCATTGATTCCGAACTGATATCTGAATATCATCCTTGCCTTCTCCAGATACAGGTCTTTCATATCATTGGAAAGATCTTCTTCCTGTGATGATACGGAATTATCAGAATCGTCTGATTCTATGCCATCCTCAAATACACCTGTTGTAACGAGCTGTTCTACAGGAAATGTCTCCTCAAGTTCTACAGGTACTGGTATATCATGCCATCTGTGGAAATAAGCTGTATCAGATCTAGAGTAATTAGCCATGAATTCTGCTGAATGCTGCCTTCCTGGATGCCAGTCCCCCTGGTCCAGGAATTTAACCTTCCCTTTCAGGCTACTTATCATGCCGTCGGAGAATTTTCTCAGCCTTATCACTGCCGGATGGTTGCGTGAAAGCTCGTCAAAGAAAAAGAATGGTGATTTCTTGGAAAGGTCCTCCAGAGGTTCCAGCATCTCGCCGTATTCAAGAATTCTTCTGTAAGCCCTGTAAAGTACCGGGTGGCTTCTGGAGCGCCCCTCAACGTATTGCCAGAGTGTCTGCTCATGAATTCTTTCCCTAATTTCATTGAGTTCGTTGAATATAGCGCCAAGATTATGAAGTGCAAGATTGCGTGTCCTTTCCTCTTTTGGGAGATCCTGAAGCTCCTTCACTGTGAATTTCCCGTAAAGGGGGCTCCACCATGGAAGCAGAGAAATCCTATTCAGATCCCTTGATCCATCACTCAGAAGTATTCTGTCATCTCTGGCATATTTCACATATGACGCAGAATCGAACATATCTATACCCAGAAGAACTGACATGCCCATGAACATCGGATGTCCCCCTCCGAACAGATGCAGAGGTTTTCCTGGGTCCGAGTGAAGGCGTGAATTTATAATTACATCAACAAGCATATCGTACCGATAATTCTCCAGTAGAGGGACTACTCCACCTACAGGCAGATATCCTGAAATGCCGCTGCTCATAAGTTCAGCCGACATACTTCTGAGATCTGGGTAAATAGAGCCCTGAATTGGACCTGCAACAATTGTCTTTCCTGGGTCAGTGATCTCATCCAGCCTTCTCCGCGTCTCTAAAACCGCCTCTTTAGCCTTATTCCAGGTGAAGTTTGGCTCTGTGAATATGTCAAGTATGGTTCCGATATCACTTCCTATCCTTTTTTGAAACTCAAATGTGCTGATGTTGTCATATTCTATTTCAGAGTATACATGGCTCTGGAATGTCCCTGAGTCTGTCATTATAGGCCCGTCGAATCCTATTAGGCCATGCAGTCCAGATGACTCTGCAATTTCCCTCAGCTTTTCTGTTCTCCTTATTATATAACTGTTGGTAATCAGCGCCTCCATACCAAGCCTTTTCATTTCAGAGATTTTTAAAGTGCGTATGTTAGGGTTGATGACAGGGAGTATGTTCGGCGTGTTTATCTTCCCATGTGCTGTGTAAAAAACGGCTGTTTTAGCCAGCCCATCTCTCGAGAGGGGTTCAAACATATTGCTTCCTTCAGACCTCTGAGTAGTAATAATTGCCACTTTCCTTCTGGCTTTTATCAAGCCTGCTGTCTGTCTTGTTTATTCTCGGTCTCTTTGTAAGGGCATCCCTTCTGAAGGTTACTCCTACCTCCCTAAGGAACGCATTCATTCCTGTTCGCATTGTCATTGGCCCCCTTGCATGCCCGTCAATACCGGGATTCCCGCTGAATATCATAAGAGAATCAGAGATCAGATCGATGAAATAAACGTCGTGATCAACTACCAGTGCACTGGTCCTGTTGTTCTCCATAACTCTCTTTATGATCCTTGAGGCAGACATCCTGTAAGAACTGTCAAGATGTGCGGACGGTTCGTCAAGCAGGTAAAGGTCCGCCTTTTTCCCAAGGGTGAGGGCAATTGCGAGTCTCTGCATCTCCCCTCCTGACAGGTCTTTTACAACCTTATCAAAGATCTCCTCCAGATCAAGTGGATGAATGATTTCGTTTTTTATCATCCCGGTGTCCATGTCCTGCAAGAATGTCTGATAAAGCAAATCTCTGACAGTGCCTTCAAAATCGCTCGATATGTATTGAGGCTTATATGACACTGTAACTTTTTGCTTGATATCCCCACTTCCAGGAGACAGAACTCCAGCAAGCACTTTTACAAAACTTGACTTCCCAAGAGCATTCTTCCCAAGAACGCCAACCACTTCACCAACTTCTATTCTGCCTGGGTTCACGTTGAGATGGAAATCACCGAGATCCACGCTCAGATCTGACCACTCAGTAAGTACAGCTCCGCTTTTTACACGTTTGTCCGTCTTTTCGGAGAAATCGATTGAATAGTTCCTGATTCTGGTGTTTTCCTCCCTGAGATATCCCTCCAGGAATGAATTTATTGCCTTATTTGTAGTCCTCTGCTTGCTGACAATACCATAAGCACCAGTTTTTCCGTAGACTAAATGTGCCTCGTCAGCAATCCAGTCCATAAGGGCAAGATCATGCTCCACGACCATTACAATCCTGTTTTTGGATATCTCCTGAATGATTCCAGCAACGTTTATTCTTTCCGAAATATCAAGATAGGAGGACATCTCATCAAAAAGGTACACGTCTGCATCCTTTATCAGAGTTAACCCGATAGCAAGTTTCTGAAGTTCCCCACCTGAACAGCTTGCAACGTCCTTGTTCACAGAATTTTTTAGATTGAGCCTGTCCACAATTTCATCGAATTTTCCTGACTGGTCTGATGATTTAAGCAGATTGCCTATGGTCCCTTTGGCTACCTTCGGTATCAGGTCTACGTTCTGATCCTTCAGAACAACTCTGAGGTTTCCAGAGTAAAGGCGCTTGAAGTAATCGCCCATTACGGTTCCCTGGTAATAATCTATTACAACATCTCTGTCAGGTTTTCTCTCAAAGTTTCCAAAATTCGGTATGGTAATCCCGGATAGTATTCGCAACGTTGTTGATTTGCCCAGGCCATTCTGACCAAGGAGTGCTACAACCTTTGATGCAGATATCTGAGGTAGGGAATATAGCCTGAAAGAATTCTGGGAATACTGATGAACCAGTTCCCTGTTTAATTCATCCGGTACGGTAATTATTTTTATTGCTCCGAAAGGGCATCTGTGCACACAAATACCGCATCCAATACAAAGTGGTTCGTTTATTACTGCCTGGCTGTCCTGTTCAGGAAATTCTATTGTAGGGGTGCCACTTCTCACAGGAGGGCAGAAGAACTGGCACTCATGATGGCACCGCTTTGGATGACACTTTTCTCTGTCGAGGATGGCAACGTGCAAAAGACCACCTAATTGGGCTTCCAGTACTCGTCAGGTATTTCGTCATAAATCTGGAATGATTCGTCCTTCTCTACCTTTCTGGTGGTCTCCTTTATCTTTGAAAGCTGTATTATCTTGCCTACATTGAGAATCCAGTAATGGATTCGCCATTCCCTGCCGTCAAAAAGCGTTGTTTCTTCCCGCTCTGTCTGGAGAACGCCTATGTCTTCCATTGTATAGAAGGCATCACGATCCTCAGGCTCCAGCATGTTATCTATGACCCGGTCATTGTAACCGAAAAAATTGATCAGGTGCTCTGCTGCCTCAAAAGCTTCCTCCTGACTCATACTTCTGTTCTGGAGGCTCAGGCCCTTGCTGATAGCAATAGACAGTTCATCAATGTTGGTGAAGTTTCTTGGCAAAATGCCATCTTCATTTACTTCGGAATTAATCTTAGACATAAGCCTCAGTTATAATGATTGTGGAGGTTGGATAGGCAAAAGACGTTATTAAGTTTAACGTGAACATCAGATTTTAGAGATTTTCCGAAAAATATCCTGGCAGGTAACATATTAAAATGTATACAAGTTTACACTCTTAACCTTTTTTATTGCACCTTACTTCATATCTTCTTAAATAGCAGCACCACCAATATTGTTAAGAGGAATCCCAAAAACCCTTACCGATATACTTTTCATGACCTCATAATCAATATCCATTAACCTTTACCATACTGGATTATCCTAACTTTACAGGGAGATTGAGACCCTTGGCGATCCTCTATACTGGAAGGGGGATCGCATTGATTTTGAATGGATAAGGCCGATTCTTTCGGATC
>JAJZZQ010000069.1 GCA_021797525.1 Thermoplasmata archaeon
ACAGGGAATTATGATTCAATTTTTCTGGTTTTTTACATTAAGGTAGGATTCCTGGAAAGTGTTGTTTATAATGTCAATGATACCGTTCAGCTGGCGGATATCCGTAAAATAAAATATTGCAGTAATAACATTATTGGCCTGATTTAGAGTTTTAAAAAATGTCTCTAAGCGCTTCAAGCCATATTTTTCAGCATTCTCCAAAAGAGATTGCTCAGCGAGCTTCCTAACAGATTCAACCCTCACATCATTCGGAAGAGTAATGTCAATGGAAAACTTCAGATATTCTCCATCTTCTATGTTTCTGAAAATGGTTGATCCAAGAAGGGCCGAATTTGGCATCTTAGTCACCTGTCCATTCTGATCCCTGATATCAGTAAAGAGGATATTCACATCGGTTATTTCTCCTACTAAATAACTGGGAAAGAGCCAGGAATAGACATATACCTTATCCTTTGGCCTCAGCGCACCCGCTGCGGACACCATCACTCCAGATAGCAGATATGAAGTCACATTCTGAATAGCGAAACCAAGAACAACACCACCTATTGCACCACCAACAAGGGCCCCCTCTATGTTAACTCCACTGAGTGCAAGAGCAGCGAATATGGCTATTGAATATATTATTATCCGGAGCAGAATAAGTATTCCCCTTAGATTTTTTCTGCTGCCTGATTTAGAAGAATAATACTCAATTGAGTGGGATATGATCCTTATTATAAGGTGAGCAACAAGAATCGAGATAATTATAGCAAAAGCATCGTATATGTATCCTGTATAGCCTGAAACCTGAGGAAAGTACTGTGATATTTTTGGCAAGAACTCGTGAAGGAGAGATAGTATGATTCCCGATAGAACTATTGTGAGAATACCCTTTCCTAACTCTCCTCTTACTGAAGCCATGTATGCCTGTAATATTCATAGCAATTAAAAAAATTGCCCTAATTTTTTGATTTTACGATCAGTAATATGATAAAAAGGAAAAACAGGGAGGAACTCAGAATGTCAACAATGACTGAATAGGTGTAAAGATAATTCGAGGAAAAGTAGCCGGATATCAGAGTAGTGTCAAAACTGTATACACCAGCAGGGAAGACTACAGCCCAGAGACTGGGATGATACCTTATTCTTCTCACATTATATATTTTCAGAAATGAGATTGCTGTTACAGGAATGAGCATCACGGTGGCCAGGAGCCAAAGCCATAGAAAAAAATCAGTCAATAACGTAACTTGAAAAGCAATAGATTCCGGAATAATTTTACTCAGAGAGTAGAACGCAAGAGAGATTAAAGCTGGAAGACCCATTGATATCCATAATGTTCCATCTATGTTCCCGATATTGTATTTTCCGTTAAACAGCTTCGAGATATTTAATGCTACAAATACAAAGTAAAAGAGAAGAGATAAGGCAACTCCAAAAGATGCAATATATACTTGATATAATCCCGTTAAAGCTGGGAAGTACGTAATTCCAGAAATAAAAGCTACAGCACTTGAAGCTACTGCGACACCAACATTTAACTGCGAAAAGTGCGCACTGTTAATTGCAAGGTTCTTATGAACAACTTCATGGAAAGTGAAAGAAAGTGAAGATGCAACTGCAATCAAAAAAATAAGTATGGATGCATATGAGATAAGGATGTTTGCTGACAGGATCAGAGTCCTTGTTATGACAACCGCTACTCCAGAGATCAAGGTATATCTATTGAACTTCCAGTGATAATCGTTATTTTTCCAAACGATATCCTTCGTGATCCAGAAAGATGGTATTCCAATGATTATAAGAAGAAAAATTGAAACAATGTATAGCACCAGAGAAAGGTCATAAAAATGATGGTGAAAGGCGGATATTGAGAGTATTCCAGAAGCCATTATAGAGGAAAAACCTCCCAGTGAAATATTCCTGAGAAGACTGTTCAAATATCTATGCAATTTATCAGGATATCTCTTCAATTCAATTATATTTTATTTAATCCGCTTGTCCCCTTCATGAACATGAAACGGCTCACAGGCTCTAATTTCATTGCAATATTGCTTCATCTATTATCGCTATATACACATTAATATGAAAAGAGACATTTATCTTATTATGCAAGGGTCAATAGAAACAATAACCGGGAAGGAATTGCTGGAACTGCTAGATAACCCTGAGTTTGTGATTGTGGATGTTCTTGGGAATCTATCTTATACTCAGTACCATATCAAGAATTCAATTTCCATTCCATTTGATATACTTGAAAGAGGGGGCTGGGAGAAGATTCCTAGAAGCAAAACAGTAATTACATATTGTCATAGCTCAACCTGCAACGCCTCGAAACGGGCTGCAGAAATATTCCAGAGAAATGGGTTCAAAGTGAAAGCCTATGAGGGGGGAATATCAGAATGGAAGGTTCTGGGGCTACCTGCTGAAGGTACAACTATTTCAAGCGAAGCCATATGAATGTCCTTTCAATTGCATCCAGTTTTCGCAAGTATTTTTAGATTCATAGGGCTACCTAGATTAACAGCCCGAGTGGGGTAATCTGGATATCCTGCAGGCCTGCGGAGCCTTAGATTCGGGTTCGAATCCCGGCTCGGGCGCTTTAATTTTTTTTTTTTGATATCATGCGCATATTTAATTTAAAGTGGATTCCCATGAAATAGTATCATCTTTTTTTCCGTTATGTTTCCAGGCCATTCCTCTAGGTCCAGAATATTCAACGAAGCCAGATTATCTGCTGGAAGGCAGTTTCTTGCAATACAATATTAAGTTTGCTGAAAATAAGTCAACTTCCAATGAGGGTGCCATGTGGCTTTTATTCGATAGGTTTTTCAAATATCTGTCCAATATCAAAGTCATCAAGCATATATTTATGCGCACTTTCTGGGAATTTTGAATCCATCTCCATGCAGGAAAAGCCTTCTTCTGTAAATTCAAGGTCTTTACCCCATTGAGTTATCTGAAATGAATTTCCAATCTCAAGAACTTCCGCACCCATCTCACTTTTATAGATTGTAGCTCTGTCATTCAGGGAATCAAGAGGTTCTGAGAATTTCCATCCAAGATTGATCAATTTAGGCAGTTTGCTTACTGAATGCACAATTTTCATTCTTTCAACTGAAACCCCTCTGAGGAATGCCATTTCACATACTTTTGAGAAGCCGGATTTCTCAACCATCAATATTGAATTACGATTATTTCTGTGTATCAGAAGCCTTGCCATTTTGAAATTCTTTCTCTTTGCAACGTCAAGGGCACCTGTGGTGAGGTCACTCCCTATGTGCATCCTCCTGAACTTCGGCAGCACCCTAATGCCACTTAGCCATACAGAATGGTCCTCCATTTCCTCGATCTTCAGGAACCCGGCCGCGTTGTGATCTACATATCCAATCAGTACAGTACCCCCTTCAAGGTACGAAGGCCCAATCCTGTTAATATAATCCATATACCCAGATTCCAACGATATGTTGCTTATTTCTTTCCAGTTTTCAGGCCCTGCAACAATTATCCTCAATGTAATCAAAAGTTTATGAAACAGTTCAGCATATATTTTATTGTGATGTTATCACTTTGCCAGGTATGCGGAAACCCTGCGGAATATTCATGTGACTCTTGCCACGGCTTCGTTTGCAGGGAGCATATGGGTCAAAACCACATATGCGTTTCTTGCCGTGAAAAATTCAAAGGGAGAAATATTGATAAAAATGTAAAGAAGGTATTCTAGATTCGAAGCTTGAAGCTCTTAAGCCAGTTAATATCGCTCTGGTAAATCCCTCTTATGTCGTTCAGATCGTAGTATATCATGGCCAGTCTCTCCAAGCCCATTCCCCACGCAATTGCCGGTTTATCAAGTCCCAGAGGTTTTAGGACCTCAGGCCTGAAAATGCCAGATCCTCCAAGCTCCACTTCCTTTCCATTAATTTCAACAACAACGTCCATGCTGGGCTCTGTGTATGGGTAGTAGGACGGAATCAGTCTGATCTTTGAAAATCCCAGTCTGCTGTAAAACTCCTCCATCAGCCACTTAAGTGTTGAAAGGTTCGCATCTTCAGCATAATATGCGCCTTCAATCTGGTGAAGCTCTGCCAGGTGCTTCCAGTCCACGCTCTCATGCCTGAAGACCCTGTCGATGGAGAATATTGCAGCAGGAGCTTTGCCTATATGATAGAGGTTCCTAATGGTGCTCACAGTAGTATGTGTCCTTAAAAGCAGTTTTTTTGCTTCACTCTCGGACCATCTGTAACCCCATCCGGTATATCCTCTGATTCCCTTTTCATGTACTTTCTTTAGAATAGGAAGTATCTCCTGATCCTCGAATTCAGGTGGTGAATCAGATTCTATGTAAAATGTATCTTGCATATCCCTTGCCGGATGATCCTGTGGAATGAAAAGGGCATCCATGTTCCATCCGGAATACTCAATAAAGTGTCCTCTCATTTCTGAAAAACCCATATCAAGGAATATCCTTGCTACTTCTTCCCTAAGATAGCTTAGAGGATGCAGAAAGCTACCAGTTACACTTTCTGTAGCTAGATTGAGATCGTACTTTCGGAATCTTGCACTTTTCCAGGCTCCGCTTGATATCATTTCAGGGGTAAGCTGCCCTACTGCACCCTGAGTACTTTTCTCGAGAATTAAAACTCCTCTATTGTTTATTCTCAATTTTCTCTTTAGTGTCTTCCGCTCAACAATCATATCCCCTCTCTTTTTGAATACCTCAAGGCAATAACGATTAGGGGGTTTTCCGTCCATTATGGATTGAAGACATTGCAATCTTCTCCGCATTTCATCTTCTAAATCTGTCTTATTGTCAATCTTCAAAACTCCTTCAGAGGGTCTCAATCCAAGTTTTGCCAGCTGAGTTATTCCTATTTTTACAAGATCAGAAGGAATTGCAGTATTGAGTTCGCTGAGTGAAACCTGCCCCTTTTTTTTAGCATAATCGTATACCAGAGCTTCAGGCAAACCATCCTTCAAGCTACGTATCCCTTCTTCTCCAAGATTGTATATTAAAACTTCTGACGATTCCTGATCGACAAATCCCTTTTTAATGACCCATGAAACCGCACTTCTAGTAATCTGGGGGCTATAACCTGATAAAGCAATCTCGTCTTCAGGGATCATTTTTCCATTTCCATTATCAGCAAGGTATCTTAGAACTGCAAGTTCCTGAGGACTCAAGTCTTCGTCATTTCCTGGGTCATTCTGATTCATTGGCAGTTAAGTATCTTTAGGCATATATAAATTGATTTTCAAATTCATTAAATTTCAGTGGATTTAATGCAAAAATTGGGCATATATTAGAATAGTATCATTCACCTTAATGGGCAAGTTTGGCCGATCTTTAATTCGGGCCGGCATAACGGGAAACAAAGTGACTTTACTCACGCTAGAAATGCATATTAGCCTAAATTGCGAAATTATATGGTTCATAAATTAAATGGGATAATTTATATTAATATTAACGATTCCGTTAAGTGAAGCATGCCTCATTGACAGTTGTTATTATTTCATCCATCTTGATAATCTCATCTGTAGGGGCTCTTTTACCGTATGGTATTAACCATGATATTAAATCAGTAAATGACACGAAGGGAAGTGCAAATCCTGAATATGATTCGCTGGGAAATGTTTCTCAGATGGGTTCAGTCTCATTTAGTTTTAATGGGCTTCCCTCCAATTCTACTATATCTTTAAATGTAGATGGACTTTCAGCAGTCACAAATACAGGAAAACTGAAAATGACACTTCCCTATGGCAATTATTCTTATGCTGCCATGAACACTAATGGGTATGTTTCTCCTAACTGGACTGGAACCTTCAATCTCCACTCCACAGATTTGATAATCCCGGTTAACTACACAGGAATTCCTTTTCAGAGTGCAGGATTGGCTCTTAATAATGGCTCCCAATTCTCCATCTATTCATCAGCTGATTCTAACAACGCTACCCCTCTCGATTCTGTTTATGATAGTTTAAATGGTTTGACATATACTATTTCCTCTTTCCCGCAGGGATTCTATATCACAGGAAATTCCTCTGTTACTTTTATAAAGACGTTGGGTGAACCTGAAGATATTACACTTATGAAGACAACAGGAAATCTTGCTATTGCAGAGAATTCCTCGGTTTTTGTTTATAGCCCTAAAGGCACAGAAATTAATTCCATAAATGTGCCCTATCAGACCAACGCCATTATTTATGACAATTTCTCCAACACTCTCTGGCTTGGTACAGATTCTGGGATATATGTGCTAAATGCAACAACTCTTTCCACTCTCCACGAAATAGCAGGGATTAACATTCAGATTCCGGGACAATTGGCTCTTGACAGGGACAACGGTTCAGTATTTGCACTTAATGTATCGTCAAATTTTTCTCAGAATCGTCTTATTATAATATCCGGTAATTATAAAATTATAGCCGAGTACAGCCTTGGTTCTTTTGCAGGAGAGATTGCATTTTACCCTGAATTCAACCGTGTCTATGTTTCAACTGTTTCCCAGGAGCAAAATACTCTTTACTACCTTGAAAATGGAACTTTGAAACCTGTCTATGGTACAGGAGAGTCTTACTCTATAGGTTATCTGGGAGACTTGAATTCTGTCTATTATATCAATCAAGCAGGCAATATCTATCTTGTCAACCCTCTGAACAGTACTCTTGTAAAGGTAATGAACAGCAGTTCTATTCCTAATATATTAATAAACGGAGTTAACGGAACTTTCTCCATGATCTCAACACTTAATGGTGTTGTTACATACACAGGGCTCGGTGGAAAAGTTTACAATCTGACTTTCATTGAAAAAGGGCTATCTGGGGGGACAGCATGGTCTGTTACGCTTAATAATTTTACAGAAAAATCCAGTAATAGATATGTTACATTTTATGAAACCATAGGGTCATACACTGTCAATTTAAACACCACATCTCTCTATTCCTATAACAAAAGCTTAAGCGTGAAGTTAAGCGGGCCAGAAAATGTAAGTCTAACATTCAAGAAGCTCTATTCTGTGGTGTTGAACTCTGTTGGAATGCCATCTGGCTCATATCTGAAAATATCCATTGGCAACACTCAGGTGAATACCTCTCTTAACCGCTATACGATTTATCTTGTAAATGGAACTTATAACTATTCAGCCAGTACATCAGATGGCTTTTTTATAACCCCAAATAACGGCACAATAGTAATAAATGGTTATAACAGGACTGTCAACCTTACCTGGTCAAAGGTAACATATTCAGTCTCAATCAATGAAGTTGGGCTTCCTGCTGGTACTCCGTGGTCAATATACATATCTGGAATAAAGTACAGTACGGATAGGTCCCAAATAAGTCTCAACCTTTCAAATGGTACCTATACATTTTCATTGGGTTTAGTTCCCGGATATTTCAGCGAACATTATTCTCCCGAATTCAATATCTCAGGAGGTAATGTTTATATTCCTTTGAAATTCCAGGAAACAAAATTCAATCTTAGCTTCGAAATATTAAATTACAGCGGAAAATTTCCTTTAGTCTTTCAAATAGGTTCAGCAGTCATTTACGAAAATACTACTAATTTCTCAGAAATGGTACCAAATGGTTCTTACATGTACAGTATAATTTTCCCGGGAAATGTATGGAAAAATATCAGTGGCATTGCACATATTTCTGATTCCAATTTGAAAATTATTCTGAATGCGAAAGAGCAGTTCTACTATCTTTCAGTACAGGAGATAGGTTTGCCTCCTGGAAGCGAATGGGGATTCAATCTTTCCGGTATTTCAGTATCAGGTAACTCGTCAACCCTAAGTGAAAGGGTTACCAATGGGACTTATACCTTATATCCAGTGATGATTGGCGGTTATGAACCAATAATTCCCTTAGCAATTACAATTGATGGTTCTAATGAAACTGCAATTGTTGAATATGATCCTTTACCTGTTCTCTATAATGTCACGTTCATCCAAATAGGGTTACCGCCTGGACTATCTCTTCAACTCACAGTGGGTAAAGTCACTCTTTCTTCCTCCGGCATCTCTCCGGCTGAATTTTACCTTGCAAACGGAACATATAATGTAACTGTAAATTATACATTTCCGCCAGGTCCGCCCTTACCACCATTACAGTTCCATCATGTTCCCTCAGTTCCAATTCCTGTTGGGGTTCAGAAAACATATTCCCAAACATTGCAGTTCTCTGTAAACGGAACAAATGAGTTTGTCTTCCTCCTGTTTGTCCAGGGTCAGATAGTTCTCTCATTTACAGTCCCTGTTCTCCCTCCGCCACTCCCCCCAGGGCCTGGACCATTCCCAGGGCCAACTGGGCCTAACCAATTTCCTGGAAATGGGCCTGTTGTATGGACAGTAGGAAGGCACTAGGTAGATTTGACTCAATGGCTCATTATATTGCGGAACCACCAATTTATTTCTTTGACGGTTGATCATCATTAACTTCTTACTGGAATTCAAGCCAGCGGACATTATATGGGGCATTTAGGCAGAATATTCCAGATTGTCTCTATACATTATACAACTATTTTGTTTCCCAAACATCTGTGAGACAGCAAAACTACAGCTACCCGTAGGTGAAAGTATCGGTTGAAAGGAAATGTACTCGTGCTCCTGAGGGGAATTCTCACAATGGGGCTATCCTTAGCCTTTAATCATGAAAATAAGTTGTCCTTTACAACTAAATTCTTGAGGATATATCAATATGTGCAAAAGTCCATTTCAGAATTTCATACAATCTTTATTCTATAGAAAATGAGGAGCTCAACTTGAAAGTTGGCTATTAATCGCCCAATTTATAAGTGGAATAGGATTAAGAAATTTAATGGCTCATTAGATCTTGACCAAATTGAATATAATTATCAGTACGAAGAAAACATATGACAATATTGAAAAAGAAAAAGCGCTGTTGAAAAGGTTTTTCTTTGTTCTGAGTTGCGATATTAAAAATGTTATAACCAATACAAGAAATAATAAAATAAGAAACACTATAACTTTCCCAGTGAATGTATAGGCAGAAAACCAGGACATTGCAGGTGTCAGGAAAGATGCAGAAAAAACTACTGCAACAATGAGTTCAACATAGAGAAGGTTTTTAAGGTTTACTCCAAGGAAGAAAAAGACCGTTGAGACACTGCTTTCAAAAATAGATATACCCATTATGAGCGCAACTACTATATTGAGGTCTGTGGAAAAATGAGGAATAAAAGCTCCAAGAAACTTGTAGGGTGTGAAAATGAAAAGTAATCCCTCCCAGGCTGATACAGTAAGGAAAATCTTGAAAAATGCTTTCAGTATGTCATTTTCGTAAACCTGGAAACCGGTCCTTTGAGTCGTCAGGGACCAATATATTTCTGCAGGAAAACCTGATTCAACAAAATGAAAGAGAAGCGAAAAGAAAAGATTACCCGATCCTGTTCTGGATAGAGTTGTTGAATAATCTGTAGAATTATTAATAATTCTCGGTTCAATGAATATCTGCCTCCACTTAAGTGGAGTAGATGGCCCAGTTTTAAAAAAAGCCTTATGCCATAAGAATTTTGGTCTCTCACTTCGGTTGAAAAGGTGAGTCAGTAAGAGATAGATTAGTATTGCAAGAATAGTTGCTGCAAGATATTGCTTAACAAATAGCTCAAGGTTCTGGATGTGGAATACAATCATTAGAAACCTCGCATCTCAATATCATACTGCTTCAATCGTGAAAGAAAAGTTAGCATAGTAGCTCATAACAGCATAGACTTTACCCTGATGTTGCATTTGAATATCAAAAAGGAGAACTATATCGGAGTGGTATACATTGGAACCGCTGAGACTTCCAGTTACAGCAGAGATATCAAGTTTCAATGGACTGGTAGAATTTGTCCTGAATTGAAGGTCACTTCCAGTCATCTGACTATTTGCATAATAATACAACCGGGAGAAGTTTCCATTCTGGTTTGAATAAATTGACAGTGTTTTGAAATTATTGAGGTTTTTCTCAGATATTTCACTCACTTCAATAATGAACTCATTAACACCGGCGCTCGCAACCTGACCAGCACTGGTAAAGTTTGCTGTGCTACCAGACTTGTAATATGGAACAGTTCCAGTAAAATTGAGTATGGAGCCGTACTTGTTAACACCTACATTCGAGACAGATGTTTCGGATGTATTGTTGAAATAAACGGGCCCCTTTGTATCAGAAAAATTAAGGTGAATTCCGTTGTTAATGTATACCTGCCCAAAGGAAGCCGGGATGAGGAAAATTGCCAGAATTATGAGGGATATGGAGATTATTTTTCCGTATTTCCTCACTCTTTCAGCCATCTTAACCTCATTCTAACTGGATTAACCTATCACATTATACTGGAAATGGAGGCTAGCCTGCCCTGCTGACATCTGCCCCGACATAACAAAGGCAAAGTAGCCTGCAACACCAGAGCTTGTCAGATGTATAGATGAAGTGGTTATCTGTGTGCTTCCCGAGTTTTGAAGAATGACCGTTCCGCTTGGTTGATAATTGCTATAACTAATCGGAGATGTTGAGAAATAAAGAGTAACACCTGAGGGCAGCGTTCCATTAATGTAAATCATAACTGGCGCGTTGGATGAGGTATTGTTAACTACTTCCAGCACATTAGTAACAGTAACATTTCCAGAGCCTGGTATGGTGTTAAGATAGATGGACATGTTTGTGTACCTTGAATTGTTGCCAGTAATTCCGAAGAAATTGGATGTATTTGCTGATGCATATCCGGGGCCTTTCGCAAGGTAAACCGCATTGGAATTTGTGGTATGAAGCTCAACACTGATTCCATTGTTAACTATAACTGCAGCTGTTGTAACCACAGGAAGCATAAGAGCCAGAGCCAGAACTCCAACTATGACAAATTGTTTTTTCACAATCCGATATAATAATTATTTATTTAATAGTTGTTAGATATAAAATACATAAATTGTTTTACATTGTCTGACAGATAGTTCTGTCCGTTTCATTTATATAGTATAAACTGTCTTCTATAATAACAGGGCATCTCATGTTTTAGCAAACGACGGTTTTCACTGTCCTCCTTTACCTATTTTCCAATTATTTGATGAATAAGGGCATGGATTGTATGTAATGATATTCACGCCTATTGCCATATTTATTCAATTGTTCTGTACCTGTAAGCGATTGCCTGGTATAGTCCACTAATGTGAAATAGTTGGTAAGATTTGGCAAACCGATGATTCAATGAAAGTTGAAACACCCCATATAATAAGTAAAATTTCAATTGAATTAGCAATTAATGATTCCTGTTGCTGGACGTAATTGAATCTCAATACTATCCATGAAAAGGTAATATTAATCTTCTAAGATACTGATATTATGGATGAACTTGAAAGATCAAGGTTAGATCCAATTCCTGATCCTGATGAGGTATCTGTAATTTTTATCAACTACACAATTGAGAATTTCGCAGACAGTTTCAGTAAAATGGAGAACGTTACTGCAATGGACTACCTAATACCAAAGATTGAGGAATCAGGAATTGAATCGCAATACGTTTTTACCAGGGCCGGTGGAATGGGCGGCAATAAATCTATAGTAAATTATCTGGAGCGCAAGAATGAGCGAAGGAGAAGAAATATGGCTCCACAGTCTAAGATGGACGCCAGATTCATAAGTGAGTTTTCTAATTATCTTCCCGAACAGAACTCTCCAATATTTGTTAGCGAAATTTCAGATATTTTTGGATCGGAAGAACTTGCAGAAAAACTTAGGAAATCTGGACGAGATTATATATTCCTATGCGGTTATTTTGTTGAGAGAGAAATATATCACAACGTGATTACATGTCTGGACAATGGGTTTTTTCCATTTGTGATATCTGACGCTGTTTCCACTTACTCAGAGAGAGTATTTTATGGCTCTCTTGATTTACTTTCTCAGATAGCGGAGGTTATCGACACCAGGGATTTGATGAAAAAATGGGGATAGATAGAAAGGCCAGAATAATACTCATTGGAGGTATTCCAGGGGTAGGAAAGTCAAGCATTTCAGGGTACATTGCTTTTAAGTTGGGAGTTAATATTGTATTGTCTGGCGATTATCTAAGGGAGTTTGCCAGACCTCTGTTGCATGGAGAGGAGGGGAGGATACTCAATTACAGCGTTTACGAGACCTGGAAACAATTTGGGGAGTTTAGCAGGGAGAATGTGCTGAAAGGTTTCCAGGAACAGGGACGAATAATAAACAGAGGTATAGAGGCGGTACTTCGGAGGGCTATAAATAATGGGGAACCTCTGATACTTGAAACTCTCTATTTCTTACCAGAGTATATCAATAGTGATATTCTAAAGAAAATAATTCCACTATACATTCAGATTTCAGACCAGTCGGTGAATGCCAAAAGGTTACTTCAGAGAACTCAATATACTCATTTCCATTCATCTGGAGACCGGCTTGCCGAACAGCTTCCAGTATACGGAATTATAAGAGATTATTCAGTGGATCAGTGCAGAAAACATTCTATAAAGGTGTTTGACAATCTTGATTTCACTCAGACCAGAGATGAAATACTGAATTACTGCAGTGGTGAATGAGATGGCTGATCTAAGGGAAAGAGGAATAAAACTCCAGGAAAGGTTATTTTCAATGGGCCTTATGGATGAGATCATTACAGACTTCATTGCGGAACCAGTTGATACTATATCCTATGGAGCAGGTTACCCGATAACAGGTCTTGAGAAATTCCTTGGATATTTTGATGATGTTCTCAATATTGCCAACTTTCCATCTATTTCAGTAACAACTGATTTTTCTTTAGCAATGGCTGCCTGCAGGTACGAGGAACAACCAGGAAAAGATAAAGTTATCTTTGATGGCAAGAATGAAGGGACGTTCCTGAGGAAGGCATCAAAAGCCCTTGAGATATTCAAAGCCCGTTATGGAATAACTGGTTCGTATACTTTTTACATCAAAAGGTACCGAAGGTATAAGGAGGCCAAAGGGCTTGGAGAGTCAGCAGCAGTTGCCTCGGCAGTGTCAAGGTCTCTGGTTGCATCAACTTTTGGCAAAGGAGCGCTTCAAAATATTTCGCTTGTGTCAAGGCTTGCCAGACTTGTTTCCGGGTCAGGAACAAGATCGGTCGCTGGGGGCCTTTCGATGTGGCTTTCATATCCGTACATGAGAGAGGAATACTGCTACGGATTTCCAATACGTCAAGACCTGTCTTCACTATGGTTTTCAGCCATCCCCATTAAATCAGTATGGGTAACGGATAGCGCACATAAACTGGCAAGATCATCTATATTTTATGATGAGTGGGCTTCGGATAAATTCAACCATATCTTTTCAGAACTTGAGAATGGGTTCAATCTGCAGGAAATCCTCAGAAGGTCCACTGAGGATATGTACATGCTCAATTCCATAATACTTTCAAGCGGTAATTTTATACATACTCCTTCGAGCCTTTCAATAATATCCATGCTCAAGAAATTCACTGCAAAGAATGAGGGTCTTTACTACACCTCAGATACAGGTCCAACCCTGGTGCTAATGTCAAAGTCCTCATCGCTTATAAGGCAGTTTCTTGAGGAAAATTCTATTGAGAATCATATTGATGGGAAATCATACGCAAGCGTACCTGAATGTTCAGAAGAATTCAAAAAAGAGAGCTCAGGTGCAATCCTTTCCGGGTGATTCTTCTGTCTGATATTCCTGCACTGAAAGAAAGTCTGTTCAAGGACATCCCTGCCCTTGATCCCGTTGTAATAAGAAAAGTAAGGGAGACATTTGGAATTCAGGGTGTCGCCGACTTTGATCCGGAAGGGGACAGCAAGTCCAGAAGCATTCCGTGGAAAACAATCTCAGCCTCTGTCCTTACAAGGGACGGATATTCATGCAGAGTTTGCGGCAAAAGCAGCATTGAACCTGTAAATAGTTCAACAGGATACCACAAGGTACATTTCGGGCTGGAAGTTCACCACATAATACCGAGAAAAGACGGAGGAAGTGACAGTTTCCAGAATCTGATAACGCTCTGCGAGGACTGCCACCATCGAACATTTTCTAATGGCTATTCCGGTGTTCCTATTATACCGGATGACGCCAGCCTCTATAGATATGAGAGAATCATAAATCTGGCCGTGCCTTCAGACCTGATTGACAGCGATATGAGAATTATGAAAGCCATTCTCCCAAATCACCAGAGGTCTGAAAGGGGAGAAATAATTCCATTTGAAGGTACCGGAATACAGATTTTATTTTCGGAATTCTCGCTTGAAGATTACCGGCAGTTTGTCCGGTATGCCGATCCAATTGTGCATATCGGAGATTATGTCACATATATTGTAAATTCACAGGCCGGAAAGATGAAAATTCGCTTCCTTAAGGATAAGTCTGGAAATCTGCTGGCTTAAAGCACTATTTCCTCATTAAGCGTAGTTCTTTTGTAAAGTCCCGTCTGTTCTGTTATATAGGAGGTACCATCAAAAAGTTTAACCTCATTTTTTCCTGAAAGTATTGCTTCCACATTTCTTCCAATTCCATCCCCTTTCAGTATACCGCTCCCGCTTGTCCCGGTTGCAACAATTAGATTCAGATCCCTGAAAATATATGGGGATTTGTCTATTGTATTATATGAATAATAACCCGCCCAGCTGCCCGTTAGTTTAGCATCAGAAAGGTCAGGATAATATGCGGAAATGATCTGCATAAGGCTTTTTTCGAAAAAATCCCTTTCAGGTTGAGGGTCTTCCTCGAGATCGAAATTTCGGTTGAAGTCATCTGCAACCCCTACCCAGATTGATTTGAACTTTGGCGCTGGCCTGAGATATGCCGCCCTGAATGGAAGAATCGTGAAGGGAATAACATGCTGTTCATTGTATTTCCAACCGTATAATATCTTTTCCACAGCAGGGCCAGAGAGCTGGAAAATCTGTCTCTTCTTTGGCCTTATGTGGCTGTCAATTCCTGTGTTGTCCAGAAGTTTTGTAGCCCATACATCTGTTGCGCAGACATAAGTATCTGCATGCAAGGTGCCTCTATTTGTCTGCAGGTCCCCTATTATCTTATCCTGCCAGAGGAAAGGCTCTCCGGGGAAATCAATTTTTTTGACAGGCGCCAGAGTGAACTCACTCAGTTCAGTGCGGAACATAAATTCTACTCCTAGTTTCTTTGACTCCTCAAAGTAATACTGGGATATGAGCTCAGGTTCAACAGTTCCGCAGTTTTCTCCAAGAACCGCTTCATCAACATTGCTGAGGCCCATCAGATTTACAAGTTCGCTATCAGGATGTGCCCTCAGTCCAGGAAATGTAGCGATCTCATCATCCTCGAAGAACCTTATTTTTGTCTTAGAGGCAAGTTTTCTCAGTATATGGGTTCTTCTATCGCCAGACCTCAGAAGGAAGAGGTAGCCGACCATGCTCAATCCAATGTCATTACCATGGCTGTTAAGGTATTTGTAGAATTCAATGGTGGAATGTGAAAGCTTAAAATTTACTTCTTCCGAGAACAGGTCTCTTATTGAAGCTGCACTTTTGGCAGTATTTCCCTGCGCATATGTGTTGGCCCGGTCTATTACCAGAACTTCCATATCCGGGTTGTTCTTCTTAATGTGATACGCTGAACTGAGCCCAACTATTCCAGCTCCAACTATGATAACGTCAAATCTGTTCCCTGCCATTATGGTAAAGTAAATATCCGGATATAAATTTAGGCGATTTTTCTTGATTTTTCGGTAAAATAGTTACCAGAAAGATACTTCATCCCGTTATCTGGAAGTATAACCACAATTCTTTTTCCAGAACCCATTTTTATTGATTTCTTTATTGCCACATTTAGTGCGCAGGAAGAACTCATTCCAAGAAGCAAACCTTCCCTTCTTGCAGCTTCCATCCCTGTCCTGAATGCTTCATCTCTATCGCTTTCGCTGAGCTCTATGAACTCATCAAACAGCGACATGTCTACCCACTGAGAAGGATTCGGCTCCTTGGGGTTTCTTATTCCCTGAATTGCAACACCAAGTGCAGGAGTGACCCCAACCAGTTTTATTCCTGGAACAGACTCCTTAAGCTTTTTCCCAATGCCGTTAGATGTGCCCCCTGTGCCGACAGTACAGACCACCATATCGATTTTCCCCCCAGTCTGCCTGAGTATTTCCGAGGCTGTTCCATGGTAATGGGCAAACACATTGGCAGGGTTCCTGAATTGATCCATTGAAACATACTTTTCAGGGTTTTCATCTATAAGCCTGTTTTTAAGTTCTATTGCTCCTGCAGTACCTTTGTTTGCTGGGGTAAGTATAAGGTCTGCCCCATAAGCGCTGATTATCTTTTTTCTCTCCTGGCTGGCCGATTCCGACATAACTATGGTTACATGATAACCTTTATGGGCCCCAATCATGGCCAGGGCAATACCAGTATTTCCTGATGTGGCCTCTATAATGGTCTTCTCTCTAGTCAGTGTTCCGGAAGCCTCGGCAAACTCAATCATATAAAGGGCTACCCGGTCCTTAACTGAACCCCCTATATTGTACCATTCAAGTTTGGCAAGAATCTCCGCTCCTCCAGCAGGCGCCATTCTGTTAATTTTAAGGAGGGGAGTTGAACCTATGAGTTCAGTGATATCAGAGTAGTAGTTCTCCGTATTCATATAAGGGAATATAGCCGTCATTTTTTAATATGGCGGATAAGGCTTAAAAACCAAGGTAAAATACTAGAATGTGAATTCAAGTAGCGGACCACTGAAGGAACTGGTGTGGCTCAAGGATCACCTGAAAGACCCTCAACTGATAATAGTTGACTGCAGATACAATCTTTTTGATGCGCATTATGGGCAGCGTGCATACTCCAATGGACACATCCCAGGGGCGTATTTTGTTGATCTTCTTAGGGATATGACAGGTCAGATATCAAAGAACGGCGGGAGGCACCCCTTGCCTGATATTCACCTTTTTGCAAAAAAGCTTGAAAGCTTCGGTATAAACGAAACTTCAACCGTTGTGGCTTATGATGATAACTGGTCTGGGGCTGCAAGATTCTATTTCCTGATGCAGTGCATAGGTTTTGAAAATTCATATGTTCTGAATGGACTCTATCAGAACTGGGAAAATTTAGGCTATCCAACCGATAAGACTGAGCCGAAAAAACGAAAAGGGGAACTTCGGATAAGGCCTGACAAACATATAAGAATAGAAGTCGATCATATAAAGAAGGATATAGATTCTGTAAAACTTGTTGATTGCAGGTCCAGTGACAGATATGCAGGAGAAAACGAAACCATAGATCCTGTCGCCGGCCATATTCCTGGGGCGGTAAACCATCCATTCATGGAATCTATAGGGGATAGAGGTTATCTTGATAAAAGCCTCCTTGAAAAGAAATTCAGTGATCTGCCAGAAGATCCGATACTTTACTGCGGATCCGGCGTTACTGCATGCGTTAATTTTGTAGCAATGAGGGTGGCTGGGAAGGACCCCCGGGTTTATTGTGGAAGCTGGAGTGACTGGATTTCTTACCCGGAAAATCCCGTTGAGAAATAAGCCTGGATTTCAACAAAGCTTGAATTTTACCATTTTTCATGATAAATCCGATGCTTCGCTGTTTATCCAACATCGTGATTAAATTAATTTAAAATACTGATGAAGAAATACGGTAATATGGCTTACAGTGACGGCATCTTACTGAGAGTTGCGGAGGCTAACTCCACAGATCCCGGTATGTCAAGAGTCAGGCTTGATGAAGAATCCAGAATAGCTCTGAATTGCGAAATCGGAGATGTCGTGGAGATAGAGAAGGAGAGAAAGACAGTCGGGCGAGTCTACAGGGCAAGACCTGAAGATGAAAACAAAGGTATTGTGAGAATCGACAGTGTCATGCGTAACAACTGCAGTGCGTCTATCGGTGACAAGGTAAGGGTAAGAAAAGTAAGAACAGAGGAGGCCAAGAGGGTAACCCTGGCTCCTATAATAAGAAAAGACCAGAGACTCAAATTCGGTGACGGTATTAATGAGTTCGTCCAGAAAGCACTGATAAGGAGGCCTATGCTTGAGGGTGACAATATCAGCGTTCCTGGCCTTACCCTGGCTGGACATTCTGGACTGCTTTTCAAGGTTGTGAAGTCACAACCCCCAAAAGTTCCAATTGAAGTGGGAGAGGAGACAAAAATAGAGATCAGGGAGGAACCTGCATCAGAGGTTCTGGAAGATGTGTCACGCATCAGTTATGAAGATATAGGGGGTCTTTCTGACCAGCTTGGCAGGGTAAGGGAAATTATTGAACTTCCTCTGAAGCATCCAGAACTATTCGAAAGGCTTGGTATTCATCCACCCAAGGGTGTCCTCCTTCATGGCCCTCCAGGAACGGGGAAAACACTAATAGCAAGGGCTGTTGCAAATGAATCCGGTGCCAATTTCTTCTCCATAAACGGACCGGAAATAATGAGCAAGTACTACGGACAGAGCGAACAGAAACTAAGAGAGATATTCCTGAAGGCTGAGGAATCCGAACCTTCGATCATATTCATTGATGAAATAGACTCTATAGCTCCAAAGAGAGAAGATGTACAGGGGGAGGTTGAGAGAAGAGTTGTTGCTCAGCTTCTAACACTCATGGATGGCCTGAAAGAGAGAGGGCATGTCATAGTTATTGGTGCAACAAATCGTATTGATGCTGTGGACCCTGCGCTGAGGAGACCAGGAAGATTCGACAGGGAGATAAATATAGGTGTCCCCGACAAGAAGGGCAGGAAGGAGATCCTTGCAATACACACCAGAGGAATGCCATTCGGTATGGACGAGGATAAAAAGATAGAATTTCTGGATGAAATAGCCAGCCTCACATATGGATTTGTAGGAGCCGATCTGGCTGCCCTGGCCAGGGAATCGGCAATGAATGCACTGAGAAGGTACCTTCCTGAAATCGATCTGGATAAACCTATACCTACCGAAGTACTTGAAAAAATGCAGGTCACGGACGAGGACTTCAGGGAAGCATTGAAGGCCATAGAACCTAGCAGCCTCAGAGAGGTGACCGTTGAAGTCCCAACAATCACGTGGGAAGATATAGGTGGCCTGGAATCAGTTAAAGGCGAACTTAGGGAGACTGTTGAGCTGCCGCTCCTTAAGCCTGATGTATTCAAGAGGCTTGGAATAAGGGCTGCAAAAGGATTCCTTCTCTACGGGCCTCCAGGTGTTGGTAAGACACTTCTCGCAAAAGCAGTTGCCAATGAGAGCAATGCCAATTTCATTTCTGTAAAAGGACCAGAAGTCCTGAGCAAGTGGGTTGGAGAAAGCGAGAAGGCTGTGAGGGAGATATTCAAAAAGGCAAAACAGGTTGCACCGACCATTGTCTTCTTTGATGAGATTGATTCCATAGCTCCAAGAAGAGGCCAGTATGGGGACACAGGTGTAACGGAAAGAATAGTCAATCAGCTTCTGACATCGCTTGATGGTGTGGAGGTACTGCAGGGAGTGGTGGTCCTTGCTGCCACAAACAGGCCAGATATTATTGACCCCGGCCTCTTAAGGGCTGGGAGATTTGATAAGATGATCTATATACCTCCGCCTGATGAGGCCAATAGGCTCAAGATACTGCAGGTCCATACAAAGAATATGCCCCTTAAAAAGGATGTTAATCTTAATGATATATCCAAGAAAACAGAGGGCTATGTTGGTGCCGATCTGGAGAACCTATGCAGAGAGGCAGGAATGATGGCATACAGGGATGACCCGGAGGCAACAGAAATCAGCCAGAAGAATTTCCTTGATGCCATGAAATCCATAAGGCCGTCAGTAGATGAGGAGGTTCTGAAGTTCTACAGGGGCCTTTCTGAGTCTCTGAGCAAATCTGTATCAGAAAAGAGAAAAGTAGTGGAGGAACTGGGCCTTTACCAGTGAATATCCACACTTTCCATTTCTATTTTTTATATGAGGACTGAAGGCGTTGATTCCTGTGGATTCAGGATCTAACAAGTATTCTGTCCTTTCAGTTACCACACTCGGGTCTCTGATGGCGGCAGTAGACTCAACAATTGTGTTCCTGGCAGTTCCTGCCATGGCAAAATACTTCAAAACAGGAGTATCTCTCCTTACCCTTGTAATTGTGATGTATATTGTAACCCAGACTGCTATGATGATTCCAAGTGGCACCATCGGGAACCGCCTTGGAATGAAGAAGATATATCTCAGTGGTTTTGGCATATTTGCTGTATCCTCTCTCATAATAGCTCTCTCGCCGGAAATATCATTTGCCATATTCTTCAGGGGAGTAGAGGGTATTGGTGCTGGAATACTAGGTACACTGGGTTTTCCAATTCTTTTAAAATCATTTCCATTTGAGGAGAGGGGAAAGGCAATAGGAATAAATTCAGTTTCCTGGTCGGTAGGAGCACTGATTGGGCCACTACTTGGAGGTTTCCTTGTAACATATGACTGGCGATACATTTTCCTGATCAATGTGCCAATCGGGATTATAGGGCTTATACTTGGAATCAGCCGGATCCCCGCAGACAAAGGGGACAGAAGCGTAAAGTTCAGGCCTGCAAATTTTCTCACATTCTTAGTATTCATAATACTGGTTGTGATGGGCATTTCACTTCTCAATTACTACTTCCTCATAGCCGGGGCTTTTATGTTCCTGCCCTTCTATCTTGCGGAGAGAAGAGACCCGCTAATTCCACCAAAACTGCTCAGGAACCGTTCATATTATCCTATAGTAATGGCATCCGGGCTACAGGGCATAGGGTTTTTTGGAACAATATATGTTCTAAGTGTCTATTTTCAATCCGACCTGGGGGTATCACCGATCGTTGCCGGGATCCTTGTTGCTGGATATCCTGTGGCTTCAATTATAGCAAATCCACTTGGTGGATCACTACTTGACCGCAGCGGAAGGGGTTCATCACTGCTCGTAATAGGGCTGGTGCTTCAGGGAATAGGCATAATGGTTGCAGCCTTTATACTCCCTCACAGGTACATATTGACGGTCCCTCTTTTTATTGCCGGGTTTGGTGGGTCCATATACTGGGCAGTCTCAACCACACTGGGTGTGGATGCAACAGGCAGGGAATTCAGGGCTATGGCAAGTGGAACTCTTTACACCATACGCAATCTATCCCTAGCTCTGGGAATATCACTGCTCCCGGTTTTCATGGACTTTTTCTCCTCCTCATCTTCAGCGTCTGTTATTATTCTATCATCGCATGTTAACATGATTACTGCGGCCGAATACTACATGCTGTTCATAGCTGTTGCTTCATTCGCTTCCCTTCCTCTCTTCCTTGCGAGATTCAGGACATGGGAGGGGATATCAAATCCCCACTCCTGACCCATTGCATAAAGCAAATGATAAAGATGGGGAAAATTTAACTATAATATATGTATTAATCAAATCGTAATGACCCGAAAGAAGTTTGCCTCTGACATGATCAAGAAGGCCCTTGTCAACAATGATGGTGAGACCATTGGAATGATAGTAAATTTTGTTGTTGACACTGTTACCGGGTCCATTAAAAGTGTTCTTGTAAAACCTTCCGGCCCAGAAAGGTATTCTGATTTTCCACTGGACAAGGAGGGTCGATACATGATACCTTTACCCAGAATAAAGCCGTTCAGGGACGTCTATGTTACTGATGTAAAGAAAAGGGGAGAGGTACCGAAAATCTGATATATATTAGTGAAACAGCGGAAAATAAGCAGAAAGGAGAACTGCTGTCAGAACCTGAATCAGGACTATCTGATTAGTCATCCTGCTTATTCCGATTGTATCCTTTTTTAGAGTAAGGAAATGAAATACTGATACCGCAAGGGGAATAAGAAGCAGAAGGAACTCCCTGGGGAAAAGTGCCTGGATAATGAATCCTGGAAAAAGTACAGCAGCATATATGGGCCTGAATTTTCTTACACGTACTCCGTCCTGTCTGTCTTCAGGAAGATGATGCAGATAACGAATTGCTGAAGCAAGAAGGCCAAGTAGTATAGATATCAGGATCATCTGCAGTGTAACAGTGGCATCAAAAGCTATTGCCGATCCGATCACTGAAAATATTCCAAAGGACATAAACGTTGAAACCTCACCAAATCCCCTGGAATTGAATCGGAATGGAGGCAAAACGTACATGAGTGATACTGCAACTGCAAGAAATCCTATGATGAGTAAGGTATACTTATGGTAATAAAAAACGATGAAAAGCCCAACTGTGATGGAAAGAAGTGCACAGACAACAAAATATATTCTTACTGTCTCCGGTTTAACTCCTGAACGCTCAATAAGATAAGATCCAATTGGAAATGTGGTATCATCATTTCTGAGGATTCTCCCTGACTTGTGATCAAAAAAATCCATGGAAAGGTTGAGAGCAGCCTGCATCAGCATAACGACTGCCACCAGAAGTACGAACATAACCGGGTCTCGAAATCTGTTATAAGACCATACGACCAGAACCGGAGAAAAGGAGGTGAAGTAAAGTGGAAGTTTGAGGCCCTTTGCTATATTCATGCATTCGTGATTGTGAAAAGCTAATTAATTTCTCGTCAATTTAATTTTCCTTCACTCTTATATATCATTTTCCAATACAGTATAGATAACATATGGACAGAGCCGTAATCAAGCTGCTCAGGAAAGCCAGAACCATGACCTTATCCACTACTGGAGTCAAAACATGGACAACCAAGACTTTCTATGCTATGGATCACGGTTTTCTATTCTATATTGAAAAAGGCGGTCTCACTTTAAAGAACATTACAGAGAATCCGAACATAAGTTTTGCAATAGACGAGAATAAACTGAATCTTTTTGTTCAGGGCTCCGGGAGAGTTGAAATTTTGGGCGAACCGGATGATCTGCAGAGAGAGAGGGGGATATTACTTCACAAGGTTCCTGCAGATGCTGCATTCTCTCATAGCGGGCACGTATTTCTTGCCAGGCTTGTCCCTGATGAAATACGGGTAATGGATATGCGTGTTGAAATGAAGAGATACAGTGCCGACGTAAATCTCGATGAAATGACAGAGCATTTCCAACCGATCTTTAGCCTTTTCAGGGTATGGTCATTTCAGCAGAGCATAATTGCATTGATTATTGGTTCCATACTTGCTGTCAGGCTGAATTTAGTATTTCTGGTTCTTTCAGTTCTCGGTATTATGGCCGCCCATGGCGCTTTCAATGCCATAAGCGGATACTTTGATTTCAGGACAGGGAACGATACGCCCAGATCCCTGACCAGTTCAAGAGTTTTTGTTGACAACCTTGTACATCCGAGGAAGGCCCTTGGAGTATCCTATCTACTGCTGGCGCTTGCTCTCGTAGATGGGGTATACCTGGCTATTTCCAGGCCACAGATTTGGCCATTTATCCTGATAGGCGTTGTAGCAGGTGCTCTATATAGTGCCCCAAAAATAGGGTTTAAAAAATATGCTCTGGGAGATGTTGCTGTCTTTGTTGCATGGTCACCCGGAATATTCCTTGGCGCTTATGTACTTCAGGGAGGAATAATAAACCTTCCAATACTTCTGATATCATTTTCAGTTGCCCTTCTAACGGTGAATATCCTGCATGGAAATAACTGGAGAGACATGGACGACGACAGGAAAGTCGGGGTCAGAACAGTTGCAAATGTTCTTGGAGAAGAGGGATCAAAGATCTATTATTATGCACTCATTTGGTCTCCATATGCCCTTGTTGTCCTGGCATATTTCCTTGAGAGGCACCTATACCCGTTGTTTGCCGTAATGCTTACAGTTCCTCTGGCAATACAGCTTTCAAGAATTGCTGCAAACAGGAAGAACATAAAAAGGTCAATGCTGGATATGCTTACTGCAAGAGCAACTTTCTACTTCGGTCTTTTCGGGGTTATATCCTATCTTCTTGTTACCTATGCCTCAGGGGCACTTCATCTTGTAGTGTAGGACAGGAAATAAATGTCCGTAAAGGGGGATTATTCTCTAAGTGACTTCATAAGGAACCTGATAAGGAACAATTTATTCCGCTCTTTCAAATATTCAATTTCAGGATTCGCAGGATTTATCATGCTTGAAATTCTAACATTTATTGGAATTGAGTTTATCGGAGTTTCATTGATATTCCTCATAGACGCATATTCTTTTTTCACTGCAGTGCTTGTAGAGTATATTATTAATGAACACTGGACAACAAGAAACGAGGGAAATCATGGAGGTGCGTTGAAGGGGTTCCTCATAAGGCTATTTACATTTGAGCTCCTGAATCTGCTGGGCAATATTGTTACTCTTTCTGTTCAGTATGCATTACTGTTTTTCTTCAATATCTCCCCTCTTATCGGGAATTTAATTGGATCAGGGATAGCTTTCCCTGTTAATTATTATCTTCAGATGAAGAATGTTTGGGGAATAAATCCTGTCCAGTTTTCAGAGGGGAAATAATATCCCTTGCACCACCGGTTTCCGATAATCTGAAATACAGGAAAGTTATGATCCGGAGTTAATGACTGTCAGCAGTGAAAGTCTGGAGAATGCCTACGGGTTCAGAAAATACTTCTGGGGCAGAGTTATGGGGCTAGGTCTCCTCATCGTGGGCGTTGGGTTCTATTTCGTCTGGTCGGTTCTTTATGGAACATGGGCAGATGTGGGGCTTTACTCATTCGTTGTGGTTGTAGTTATTTTTGGCCTTCTCGAACTTGCATTGGTTCAATCCAAAATTAAAGATGAGATCAGGGAAATTGAGAGATCTAAGAGGGCGTAAGCCTTTATTCTTTAAATATCCTGAGCCTTCTGCAATATTTTCCATCGGAATAATAACACTCTGAGTATGGGTAACCTTTGCCTCCCAGGAGATTCTGAGGCTCCACCGCAGTGAATCCATCTATCTTGAGAGCGATATAGTCTCTTGTGGATATTTTTCTGGTTCTGAATATGAATATATGTGTGCTGTTCAATGCCAGGGAAGCATTCTCATACTTTGTCATGTCATCAGCATTCTGCGTAATGTTGAAAAGTATAGTATTGTAGTGGCGGCTATGCCTCACCATGCTCTCCAGGTATTTCCTGGATTCGTCATCGAAGATCGCGGTGTGCCCCTCTTCAATTATAATGGCCTTTCTCCTGAGATCAGATGTCATGAGGCTGTAGAGTTTCATCATGCTCTCTCTTGCAAAAGCTCTGGCTGACATACCTCTATTACGCAATATTAAAATGTCAGCCGGGGAGATTGAATTAATGTTGCTGAAATCATACTCTTCCAGAGGATCATATACATAGAGGCAGTCAATTAGACTATTCTTTATCATTCTTCTTATAATGATTCCAGTGAAGAATGATTTGCCTGACCCGGTTTCCCCGATAACCATGAAATTATTCGCTGCTCCGTAAACAATAGGGAGGAAAACAGTTCTGCCATTGAGATCATCTATTCCGATCTCAATGTCCCCATATGTTTGAGAGCTGAAAGAAAGTGGCATAATGGTGGAGGCTGATGATGCACTCATCATGTATTTTGGCTTTAAATGTTCAGAGAATGGAAAGATATTTCCAAGAGATGCGGCTGTTGGCTTTACAATTGAGAAGTCCAGGCCAAGATAGTTCAGGGATCTCCGATATGTTCTCTCATAATCAGTAAGATGAACGGGATGGGAGCCTATAAGGGTAAGATTAAGGGATGTTCTGAGAATTGAATCCCTATCCTTCTTGAGGCCCTCCTCCATTGAGTTGATGGTTTCTATTTGCTGGCTGATGCCTGTCCCATGCTCTTTTATGGAATCTCCCGAAATGCGTATCTGAGCCTTTCTGTCTGCTCTGGCAGATTTTAACAATCTCAAAGCTGATTCATCCTGTATTCTGTGGACTGAAAACCTTGTGATAGTGCCTATACCGGAACCTTCTAGAAATGCATATAAAAGTGGTCCCCCGTCATAATCAGAGTCTCTTAGTTCAAGCATTATGAAATTTCTGTCTCCGCTGATGAAATTCCTTCTCAGATGCATTACAGGATCGATTTTTGAATTTTTGGATGAGCTGGAATAGAAAACACTATTATACAGATTCTCCAAATCTGATATTTGCGGAATGGTAAAATTAAAATTCAGAGATGAAAGGCCTTCAAGGAATTTTACTGAACCTTCTGCCAGATTTGCTGCTGTTTTCTGTTGAGATCCAGTTGCTGATGAAAATACAGCAAGAATATGGGTTTCTCCATACCCCTCTTCTTCGATTCCGGTGTAAGCAAAAAAATCAAAGTTAACTGAAATGTCCGAGAGAAGCCTCCTGAGGCCGTTAAGGATGTTTCTCTGTTCACTTTCCCTTGCCTCAGGGAGCATTCTCGGCTCCAGGAATGCGATGAATCTTAATTTCCCAGATACTCTGAATATGCCTTCAGGGTCTGATTCCTCGCGGGTTAAACTGAACTCTGGAACAAATTTCCGCCCTCCAGCAGGAGGCATCAGCTTTGTGAACAACTTGACTATTCTGGTCTTTCCAGTAATCTCTATAAATATTCCCGCAACACTGATTGCTGCGATGAATACTGAGAACAGTGTGTTAATCTCCAGTGTAAAGACTGTTATCAAAGATAAGGAGATTATGAGAAGCAACGTCCTGTACCTGAGGCCGAACATTGTGGGGGTGAAGATATCTATATTAGGTGGGACCTTTCTATATCGCATTTCAATCAGGATATCTTCTCCATTTCAACTCATCCTGGATTGCTTCACTGTAAGGGTCTTTCCTGGATGGGACCTGACTTGCTTGCCTGTATCCTGAATTGCCCGATGGGACCTGAATCATTCTAAGGAGGCCATCCTGCAGATTCCCGGATCCAAGTTCAACTGCTGATCTGGCATATCCGGTAATGCTTCCTGCAATTGCACCTGCAGAAAATCCTCCAAGCATATTGAGAAGAGGAGTTGTGCCCGGTCCTCTCCCACTGAAAAATAGGTAGCCTGGAAGCAGGGATGGAATGAGTATCAGTGCTATCTGCAAAGGCGCTACATAGCTGAATAACTCAGAAAGGTATATAGAAAGAAGTGCTAGGAATGGAAAGATGGAAAATTCAATGAATATTTCCCAGAGCACTTTTGCGTATCTCCTCAGATAACCTATGCCTGAGAGTACCGTGAATACCGGGAGCAGCGGGATTATGAGCAGAATCATCCCTTCCCTTACCATAAGTGTGGCAAGGAGAACTGCGCATGAACCGAAATAAGCACTTAACATGATGAATTGAAAAATGCTGTTTACACCTGAATCAATTCCTGTGATCCCTGTTCCTGGAAGGGGAATAAGGCGCTGCTTATCCACATTGAGATGGTTCCACATTATGGCATAAAGATGCTGCATTCCATTCAGGAATGAGAGGGAGATGTATACTGATGTGAGAGATACCAGAATGAGTATTGCGCACTTGATAAACCAAGCTACCGGTCGCAGATCCGGCTCAAGGCTGTTTTTGAATAGAAATGCAAGAGCAGAGACAGCTATGGAAAGGCTGATCAGGTAAGGAGAAATCGTGTTGGCAGCAACTATTATTGCATTATAGCTGCCGGAAGAGGTAAATGAAGTGACATAAGCATAATCAGGAGCAAGACCGATCCTCAGGGTGTAAGTCCAAAGAAACTGAACAAGTTCAGAGTATGGGAGCAAAACAGCTTTCAGAATCTCCGAAAGCGAACCAAGCAGATATCCAGAAACAGACAGAATTATCAGCTTCCAAAGGCAATGTATTTGAATATTGTGTAAACAACACCGCTAAGTGCAAGGGCATAGATGAAAGTGCCTATAATTGCATTCCTCAATCTCACATGGGCCTCCACCCTTCTGCTCTCATCGTTCCCAAAAAAACTGAGGGCCACAGGAATCCAAAGGACAAGCATCAAAACAGCCGACACCGAGATAAGGATATCATCTATCCTTCCTGTGATCTGTTGGATTTGAGTTGATATTGACAATATGCCCGTATGCGTCATTAATACATGTTTTAGCATTCATGCATAAAATAGCATAGTTGTATAAATTATATTTGTGGGTGAACCCTGCTTTTAACTTCCTCAAGTGCTTTCAGTCTCTGCTGACTTCTTTGCTCGCCCTGTTTGAAGCGCTCTCGTTCTTCGTCAGTCTCGAGTTTAAGTTGAGGCACTTCAATTGCTTTTCCATCCTGGTTTATTGCCACGTAGGTCAGAAAACAGGTTGTGGTAAAGCTCCTGTCTCCTGTAATGGCATTTTCTGAATAAACATCAACTTCGATCTCCATTGTCTTATTGGTTACATAATTTATTCTGCCGTAAAGAGAAACTATGTCTCCCAGATGTATCGGTGAAAGGAAAAACAGCCTGTCGATGCTGCCAGTGACAGTTCTTCTTCTACAATGCTTTGCTGCCACTATGGCTGCCACATTATCAATCCATTCAACCAGCCTCCCTCCATAGAGATCATTGTAAATGTTGGTGTCTGGTGGCAGCACCAGGCGCTGCAGTTCTGTCTGGGATTCCTTCCAGTGTTTTGCATCCATATATGGATATTGGAAGTATCATCAAATAAACTTCTCTTTGGAAATATGCTTTATAGTCTTATGCATAAGGAAAGTGATGAATTTGGAAACGCTGGAGTCTGAGAAAAAAAGTGCGGCCCTTGCTTCTATCAAATTTGTAAGAGATGGAATGCTCCTCGGATTGGGTACAGGCTCCACTGTTAAATTTCTAATAGAGGAACTTGGAAATATTATCAAGGAAAAGGGTTGGCACATTTCCTGTGTTCCTACCTCCAGGTCATCAGAAAAGCTTGCTAGAGAGAAGGGGATTGAAATAGTTGAAAATCCGGGCAGAAAACTGGATCTTGATATAGACGGAGCTGATGAGGCTGATTCATATGGCAATCTGATAAAGGGTGGCGGTGGTGCCTTAACCAGGGAAAAGATTGTCGCA